>CAZTUZ010000021.1:4193-22925 GCA_964617055.1 uncultured Thiothrix sp. | reverse complement strand
GACTGGAGTTCAGACGTGTGCTCTTCCGATCTTAGGAGAAACCATTGCTGTTCCGACATTGGCTGGGAAATTGAGCCTCAAAGTTCCTGCTGGCACACAATCGGGTAAGAAAATGCGCCTAAAAGGTCGCGGCCTTCCAGGGAAGGAAACGGGTGATTTATATGTAATTTTAAACGTCATCACACCACCTGCTGCCACAACGGAACAAAAAGAGTATTATGCACAAATGAAAACCTTGTTTGACTGGAATCCTCGACAACACATACTATGACAGTCAACGTGACTGTCAAAATAAATGACTGAATCTCCTAACTAAAGCCCGACTACTGCGAGACTCACCATGCCTCCGATGATGCGCAACTTACTTTTATTAGCAGTATTAGCCTTGCCCATAACACTGCTAAATACTGCGGATGCAGCTTTACCAACCGAAGTAAATGGTCAGCCGTTGCCATCATTATCAGGAATGCTGGAAAAAGTCACACCAGCGGTGGTAAATATCAGCACCGAAGGGCGGCAAGCCGTCAACGACCCTATTTTGAATGACCCATTTTTCAAACGTTTTTTCGGTGACGCACCCTCTGCCACAGGGGAACGCTCCATAACGGGCACAGGGTCTGGGGTGATTATCCATGCACAACGCGGTCACATACTTACCAACTTCCATGTCATCGAATCTTCTGAACGGATTTTTGTAACCCTGAATGATGGGCGCAAATACCAAGCAAAAATTGTTGGTACGGATTCGCGTGCCGACCTTGCTGTGCTACAAATCCAAGCGGATCATTTGGTTGCTATGCGTTTTGGCGATTCGGATCGCTTGCGTGTGGGGGATTTCGTTGTCGCCATCGGCAACCCCTATGGCATAGGACAAACTGTCACCTCCGGTATCATCAGCGCATTACACCGCAACCCTGGCATCAGTGAGTACGAAAACTTCATCCAAACGGATGCCCCCATCAACTTAGGCAATTCCGGCGGCCCGTTGGTCAATCTACGCGGCGAACTGATCGGTATTAACACAGCTATTTTAGGTGATCAAGCTGGGGGGAATTTAGGCATTGGGTTTGCTGTTCCCATCAACACGGCTGCTGGAGTCATTACACAAATTGTGCAATATGGCAAAGTTGAACGCGGACAGTTGGGCATAGAGGTTCAAGATATTGACCTCGAAATGGCGCGTCGTTATGGCTTAAGCCCTAAAGGTGGCGCACTAATTAGCAAAGTTTTGCCCAACTCTGCTGCGGAACAAGCAGGTATTCAAGTCGGCGATATTATCGTGCGTCTAAATGACACCCCCATTACCAGTGCAGTCGATGTAAAAAACATGATCGGTAATCTACGCGTTGGCACAGAAGTACACATCAACCTACTACGCGCGGGGAAAGCTCGTGACATTATGGTGATGGTCGGGGCATTAAATAATGGTGCATTACCCCCTAATTTGGCTAATCAGCCGCTACAAAGTGCGGCAGCAGATAAGCCATTTTGGGAAAAAGGACTGCGCTAGGTAGGGATTTTTCGCTTGCTGTTGACAACAGCAAAGGATTTGCTATATGTTTAATTCAGCAGTTTTGGGGTGTAGGTTGGTAGAGTCGTCATACCAATTATCTTCAGCAATCCGTATCCCATCATGTGACTGCCTAAAGTTGTAAGAAACTTATTGCGTAGGATTCCAAAGCGTTAATCTATGATTTGCGTGTTTTAGCAGTTTCCGCGAAGCTATCAGGAGACACATTAAATGAGCACTTAAGCCCAGTGCTGGTGTTTTCTGTTTGCGGATACAGGTTTGGTGTCCCCAATCCAGACCTGTTAATTAGCCCCGGCTTTTTAGACCCCCTGTTTGGCCGGGGTTCCTTTTATGGAACGTATTCTACAATTTGCAAATTAACTCGCCCTGAACAGAAATAAGCTAACGTTATCAGGAAGAGGGGTTATGCGTTACTTAAAGTCTTCCCAACCAGCTTTCTAAAACCTGCCAGCAGTCTTCCCGACCTTGTTTGTTGAGTGCAGAGAATGTTTGCACACTAATCACTCCAGCATCTGCCACTGCTTTGCGCACCTGCAACAGTACGTTTGCGGCGGCTCCACGTGTCAATTTATCCGCCTTGTTTAGTAAAATATGCACAGGTAGTTGGCGTGAACCTGCCCACGCTAACATGGCTTGGTCGTAATTTGTCAGCGGATGACGAATATCCATGACTAAAATCAGCCCGCGCAAGGTGTTGCGTTGGGTAAGATAAGCTTCGATGAAACGCTGCCATTCTAACTTGACCGCCTCTGGCACTTTGGCATAACCGTAACCAGGCAAATCCACCAAAAAGTTTTGATCGGTTAGGCGAAAAAAGTTGATCAGTTGTGTTCGTCCTGGGGTTTTACTAGTACGCGCCAATGACTTCTGTGAACAAAGGCAGTTGATTACGCTAGATTTTCCAGCATTTGATCGACCAGCGAAAGCAATCTCTAATCCACTTTCGGGTGGGAGGGTTTTGGGCGTTGTTGCACTTTGTAAAAAGCTCGCCTGCTGAAAGTAATGGTTCATAATGTTAGGATTCTCTAATATTTTTTGCGGAATAGAAACGGAATATGTTATACAATCCAGTCGTTTTTTCGCGACACTCGATGAAGAGATGCTAAACTCGCGGAAACTTTAAAGGCTGTGGAGCGTGTGGATTTATGGTAAGCCTGCACTCAAACCCGTGCAGCTTAAAAGAGCATAGGGGATGATTGCAAGTTGATTGCCTCAACCGCGATAAGACGGTAAGGCATCGCATCAACTGTGGTTAGTCTGGGGAGTAACCGGGGGATGCGCTTAAACGATTGCAGATTTTGTAGATATTTTAGGAGCACTTCGAGATGAAAAAGGTACTCATGTTTGTACTGACTGGCTTGGCGATCAGCACTGCGGCTTCCGTGTGGGCAGAAGGTGGTAACGCAGAAGCAGGTAAAACCAAATCCGCTACTTGTGCCGCGTGCCACGGTGCTGACGGCAACAGTGTCAACCCTGAATGGCCAAAGTTGGCAGGTCAACACGAAAGTTACATCATTAAACAATTGAGTAACTTCAAGGCAGGGGATCGTAAAAATGCGAGCATGTCACCAATGGCAGCGCCTTTGAGCGAGCAAGACATGGCTGATTTAGCTGCTTACTTCTCCAGCCAAATCCGCAAAGCGGGTGAAGGCGACCAAACTAAAGTGACTTTGGGCGAGCAAGTTTACAAAGGCGGTAACAATGCAACGGGTGTTGCTGCGTGTGCTGCGTGCCACGGCCCGACAGGTGCTGGTAACCCAGCAGCGAAGTTCCCTTCATTGAATGGTCAGCACGCTACTTACATCAAAAACCAATTGTTGTCGTTCCGCAAAGGCGAGCGTGCAAACGATGCAGGCAAAATGATGCGTAACGTCGCAATCAAAATGACTGACGCAGAAATCGAAGCCGTTTCTGAATACATCGCTGGCTTGAAATAAGCGAGACTTGCAGTAAGTTAATTACCATTTTGTAATGGTTTAGCTTAAAACAAGGGGTGGCATTAGCCACCCTTTGTTGTTTTAATGCACCCTTCTGACACCACGGTTCTTCTCGTATGCGTAATGCTCCCACGATCACAACTCGTGTAATCAATTTCCTAGGTTCGATGAATCTAGCCATTAGCCTATTGGTTATTTTGGCGATTGCATCGGTGATCGGCACGATCCTCAAGCAGAATCAACCGTATACCGATTACCAAATCAAATTTGGCCCGTTTTGGTTTGATATTTTTAAATCATTGGGGTTGTATGACGTTTATTCTGCGGCGTGGTTCTTAACCATTTTGGCATTTTTGGTGATCTCCACCACAACGTGTGTGGGACGTAATACCCCGCGTATTTTGCGTGAATTACGTCATTTCCGCGAGAATGTGCAGGAAAAATCCTTACGAGCCATGCACCATTCTTACAGCACGACCGTGACGTTGGATAATGCGCAAGCGCAATCGTTAGCAGAACGTATTTTAAAGGCGCAAGGTTTCAAAACACGCTTAAAAGCCGCCGAGGATCACATTGTCATTGCTGGCATGAAAGGCGGGGCTAATCATTGGGGGTATTTGCTGACGCACGTTGGCATGATTGTCATTATCGTCGGTGCAGGTATTTTCGATAATGGTAGCCTGCGCATCCGGTTAGCCGAACTCAGTGGCACACTCCAACCCGAAACACGCAATATCCCAGCATCAGAAGTCCCCAAAACCAGTCAACTGTCTGCGGAAAATACAGCTTATCGTGGCAATGTGGATATTCCCGAGGGGGGACGCGCTAACTTGATATTCCTGTCGGTTCGTGATGGCTATGTCATTCAAAACTTGCCGTTTAGCGTGGAAGTGAAGGACTTTCGCGTGGAACACTACTCAACGGGGATGCCAAAGTCGTTTGAAAGCGACATCGTGATTCATGATAAGGCATTGGATAAACCGTTGGAACGAACGATTTCCGTTAATCATCCGTTGGTTTATAAGGATATTGCCATCTATCAGGCGAACTTTGGTGATGGTGGTTCTAAACTCAACATGACCTTGTACCCATTCAGTAATCGTTACGCCCCCCAAGATTTAACGGGTAATGTCTTTAAACAATATGATTTGACCAGTTCGGATCAAAAATACACATTGGAGCTGGGTGACTTCCGCCTTTTTAATATCAATGATATGGAAGAACCAGACGGTAAATTGAAAAAACGTAACGTCGGGCCAAGCATGACCTTCAAACTGCGTGATGCGACGGGGCAAGCGACGGAATACCAAAATTACATGAACCCCATCAATATCCAAGGTAACAATTACTTTGTGAGCGGGGTGCGAGCTTCTCAGGCTGAACCATTCCACTATTTGCACATTCCTGTGGATGGTAAAGGCGGTGTGGATCGCTTTATGCGATTTTTGTCCGATTTGCAAAATGACGCGCTTGTGAAACGCTTGGCGACTGAGACAACACAAAGCTCGATGCAACAGGCTCAGGTGAACAATACGGAAATGTCGACACAAGTTGTCGATACCATGGCACGATTAACCCTGTTATTCGCAACACAAGGGTCAGCAGGCGTTGAAGCAGAAATGAAAGCCCGTTTCCCTGCGGATAAACAAGCTTCGGCTTCTGAGGCCTTTATGAAGGTGCTGGAAGCCTCATTACGCACAGTTTACCAAGAAACATTGAAGCAAGAAGGCTTCACTGGTGAACCGGGTAAAGCAGAATGGCAGTTTTTCGACGATAGCATCATGGCAATTGATAAAGTTGCGCAGTATGGTTCGCCGTGGTTTATTCGTCTGAATAATTTCCAACATATCGAAGCTTCTGGCCTGCAAATCTCACGCTCGCCGGGCAAAGATGTGGTGTATTTGGGCAGTGCTATGCTGACATTGGGGATATTCCTGATGTTCTATGTGGCACATCGTAGAATTTGGGTATGGATCAAACCGCTAGAAAATAATCAGGCGGAACTTGTACTGGCAGGCAGCAGTAATCGCAATATGCCAGAATTTGAGCGTTATTTTGCAAGCCTAGAATCTTTATTTAAACGGGCTTTGGGACAAGAGGTGAATCATCATGTCAATACCCCAACAAACCATTGATGTCTTAATTGAACAACCCAGTCTGTTCAAACAGCTTAAGCCATTCGACTGGCTGTGGGCTGGAGTTGTCGTTGCCGCAGCGTTGTTTGTTTTCGCTAAATACGGCAGCAACATGGATGCTTATGAAATAGGCATTCTGACCTTAACAGCCCCAAGCTTGATTGCCTTAGGTTGGTACTGGAAAGCATTCCAACCCTATTCCCTTGCCGTTGCGGTGTGTAGCTTGCTAGGTATTTGGCTATACGGTGACAATTATGCCAACGGTGAAACGGTTTTTGGCCTGAAGTTTCTGTTTTCCAGCCAGTCAGCGATCATGTGGATGAGTGCCCTGTTTGTGATGGCAACCGTCACCTACTTCGGCGGTTTATTCTCTGGCAGCGCATTCGTGGATAAGACAGCATCCGCTTTGACATGGAGCGCACTGACAATGGGTATGACGGGGTTGATGGTACGCTGGTTTGAATCGTACTTGATCGACCCTGAGTTTGGTCATATTCCTGTCAGCAATTTGTATGAAGTGTTTATCCTGTTCTGTTTGATTACGGGCTTGTTGTACTTGTATTACGAGAATCGTTATCAGAATCGCTCCTTAGGTGGCTTTGTTTTATTGGTAATTAGTGCAGCAGTTGGCTTTCTCCTGTGGTACAGTTTCGAGCGCGAGGCCGACAAAATTTTACCACTAGTTCCTGCTCTCAAGAGTTATTGGATGAAGATACACGTTCCTGCTAATTTTATTGGTTATGGAGCGTTCGCATTAGCTGCAATGGTTAGTGTGGTTTATCTCATCAAAACTTACAGCCGTCCCGAAGGCTGGACAGCTACGCGCTTGCCATCGCTGGAGATGTTGGACGATGTAACCTATAAAGCCATTGCGCTGGGGTTTGCCTTCTTCACCATTGCAACCATCTTAGGAGCAATGTGGGCAGCCGAAGCATGGGGTGGCTATTGGTCTTGGGACCCGAAAGAAACGTGGGCATTGATTGTTTGGCTGAACTATGCAGCTTGGTTACATCTACGCTTCTCTAAAGGCTGGCGTGGCGTACCAATGGCATGGTGGGCGATTGTGGGCTTATTTGTCACATTATTTGCATTCCTAGGAGTCAATATGTTCCTGTCAGGTTTGCATTCTTATGGTGAACTTTAAGACTGAAACATGAGTCTCATCAGATGCATTTGCACACCATAAACTAACCATAATACAGGGAGAGAACTACCCCATGAAACAAACGGTAAGCCGCGCCCTCAGCATGTTGCTGTTGGCTTTGGTCACTTTGACTGGCTGCATCCCCGATGCCAGCCAAGCAGAAGAGTTCAAACAAGGTGAACATTACACAGTCATTGCCAACCCCATCCCAACCAATGCCCCAGAAGGCAAAGTAGATGTTACCGAACTCTTTTGGTATGGTTGCCCGCATTGCCTCGCTTTAGAACCGACTATTGAAAAATTCCTGAAAAATAAACCAGAGAACATCGTTTTCCAACGCGTACCAGCGACTTTAAGCCCTCGCTGGGCTTATCATGCTCGTTTGTTCTACGTTGGTCAAATGCTTGATCCCAATGGTGAAAAACACATTCACACCAAAATCTTTGAAGCTATTCAGAAACAACATCGCCGCATTGATAATGACGATGCCCTGATACGCTTCTTCACCGACAATGGCTTTAGTACAGAACAAGTACGCGGCGTACTCAGTTCAATGGAAATGATGACTAACTTAGCCAGAGCAGACGAAATTGGCAGTAAATCGGGCGCAGACTCTGTACCCACCATTATTGTTAATGGCAAGTACATGACGAGTCCCAGCATGGTTGGTAGTGAAGAAAAGTTATTACAGGTTATTGATTACCTGAGTAAACGCTAATAGTCTGGTAGCGTAACAATGGATATTCTGTGGAGATTTTATGCGCAAACTCAGCTTATTTGACAAGGTATTGGTAGAAATTGATCAATCCCTGCGCGTTGTCCACGCCACCGCCCCCACGACGGAACGCCCGAATCCCGCCGAAGGCGTACAGGAAACCGCGCCCCTAACAGATGACGAACGTAAGCTGATCGGTCGGCTCATGCGCATTAATCACACAGGTGAAGTGTCTGCTCAAGGTTTATACCGTGGGCAGGCACTGACCGCAAACCGTGAAGATATTCGTGAACAAATGGATCGTGCCGCAATGGAAGAAAATGACCATTTGAACTGGACAGAAAAACGCCTTCAAGCATTAGATAGCCACAAAAGCGTGCTGAATCCGCTGTTTTATTGGGGTTCGTTCGCCATTGGTGCGACAGCAGGCAAGGTCGGCGACAAGTGGAGTTTAGGCTTCGTTAAAGAAACCGAAGACCAAGTAATTAAGCATTTGGAAGAACACATCAACCACCTTCCCGCTCATGCTTTGCCCGATATGGCGATTCTGCAAAAAATGAAAGCCGACGAAGCCCATCATGGCGACGTTGCCATGCAATCTGGCGGGGCAAAACTCCCACTTCCAGTGCGTAAACTCCTCATGCCACTCATGTCAAAAGTCATGACAGGCAGCACTTACTATGTTTAAACCCGCCCTATGCTAAAAACGGATGGTGTTAGTCCATACACCATTCGATCACCGGATAAGCCAATTGTGTGGCAATACACTCACACAACTCACCCGCTAATTCAAATGGCTGTTGGTCAATTCCTAAATCTTTGCACTGTGTCACCTGCAACCCTGCATAACCACAAGGATTAATGCGTTGGAATGGGCTTAAGTCCATATCCACATTCAAACTCAACCCGTGGTAAGTACAACCTTTTGTGACGCGCAGTCCCAGTGCAGCAATTTTACGTCCATCAACGTAAACACCAGGCGCATCGCGGTCGCCCTGTGCTCGAATCCCATAATGCTCGAGTAAATCAATCACTGATTGCTCGATCTTCGTCACCAAATCACGCACTGACAACTGCTTACGGCGAATATCCAACAACAAATACGCGACCAACTGACCCAAGCCGTGGTAAGTCACTTGCCCACCACGGTCTATAGGAATCACCGGAATTTCACCCGCAGCCAACACATGCTCCATTTTCCCATTACGCCCTAACGTAAAGACTGATGGATGTTGTACCAACCAAATTTCGTCATGAGTATCCGCTTGACGCTGCCGTGTGAACTCCTGCATTTGTTGCCAAACTTCCGCATAATCCACTACGCCCAACGCACGAATCCGCAAAGGCGATGTGCCTGACACTTCGTCTACAATGCCCACAAGACTAACTCACAGGCTTTCAAGTCCTGATACACCGCATCAATCTGCGTCTTACTCGTAGCTCTTAGATTAATCGTCAAGCTCTGGTATTTCCCACTAGAACTAGCACGATGCTGTAGACGATGTTCGGGCACGAAATATTCATCATGACGCGCCACGATTTCGCAAATTTGTCCTCTAAACGCCGCAACACCATGTCCCACAACCTTAATGGGAAAGTCGCACGGGAACTCCAATATCAACTCTTCGCGTTGACCAAAACGCTCCAAGGTTGTTTTATCCATTCGCTATTAATCCGTAAAAAACTTTTGGATGGCATCCACAGCTTTGCGCCACCAACCGCCTTCACCAACGTCCTCTAATGCTAACAAAGGCACTTCTTTGACAGCCTTACCCAGACCTTGGTCAGTGATGATGATTTTACCCACTGTATCCCCACGTTTAATGGGTGCGTCAATGCCTTTATCAAGCTGCATTCCACCTTTTAATTGGTCGTAACGCCCCTTGGTAATACTGACGTAGAGATCATCAATGATTCCAGCAGGTACTTCCGCCTTTTCACCTTTCCAAATGCGCACACTGGAAAGTACCGAACCCGCATCGTAAAGCTTGTGCGTTTCAAAAGTGCGGAAACCGTATTCCAATAACTTTTGACTGGTTTCGGCGCGTTCATTTTCACCCTTTGTTCCCAATACCACCGAAATCAAACGCATGTTTTCACGCTTTGCAGAAGCAACCAAGCAATAACCTGCTGATTCGGTGTGTCCGGTTTTCAAACCATCCACCGTTGGATCGCGCCATAACAACTTGTTACGATTTTGCTGTTTAATGTTGTTATAACTAAATTCCTTCTCGGAATAGAGCTTGTAACGCTCTGGGAACTCAGTGATCAGCGCCTTGGCCAATTTTATAATGTCACGCGCGGTGGTGTAGTGTTCTTTAGCAGGCCAACCCGTCGCATTCATGTAATGGGTATCTTTCATCCCCAATTCGGCGGCGGTTTGATTCATGCGTTGCACGAACGCATCTTCACTACCTGCAACATGTTCGACCAGTGCCATAGCCGCATCATTACCCGACTGGATAATCATGCCACGCAACAGATCTTCCAAACGAACTTTCTTACCAAGCTCGACGAACATGCGTGAACCTTCCATCTTCCACGCCTTCTCACTGATCATAACATCATCATCGAGTTTGATCGCACCCTTACCCAAATCGCGGTAAATGATGTAGGCCGTCATTAACTTAGTGATACTAGCAGGTTCGACTTTCATACCTGGGTTGAAACCAGCCAGTTCGTCACCGCTTTGAAAATCCGCTAACAGGTAACTACGCGCCTCAATCTCCGGTACACCTGGAGCAGGTGCGATGATTTCAGGAGGCAGTGAGGGATCATTGTAAGGTGCGGTATTTTCTACCTGTTTAAATGATTCCTCACCCTCAGCCAGAGCTACATTACCCAGCAATAAAAGTGACAGCAATAGTGCCTTCAGCATCCTTTTAGACATGCATCGTCCTTTCGTGAAAAAACCAGTGTCGTTTATACTGTTATTGGTGAACAAACTTAACGATTCGTTTGATTTGCTGCTACCACTCGGAAGTTTGCTAATCCGTTACTTTCTAATGTGTCTTTAACATTGTCAATCTGATCTTGGTTGTATAAAGGCCCTATACGCACCTGATGCATCATTTGTCCTTGCTCTTGCGCAGTGATCATCTCGGTTTTACCCAAACCAACGGATGTCAAGCGCACAAACATATCCAACGCTTTACCTTGTTCCGACCAAGTACCAGCAATCACATAGTAAGGTTTCGACTTATCGACCACCTCAGCAGGCTTTTTAGCCGGGGGATGACGACTTGGATTCATTAATTCCGCTGGAATAATACCCTGATATTGTTCCGGCGATAATGCCTCAACTGTCACGGGCGCACCATTACGTTTTTTAATACCCAACGCATTCGCCGCCGCAAACGAAAGCTGGATGAGATCATTACTCTCAAACGGCCCACGGTCATTCACGCGCACGATAACAGCTTGCCCATTTTGCTGATTGGTAACACGCACAAAACTAGGGAGTGGTAAAGTACGATGAGCGGCCGAATAGCTATACATATCAAAAGCTTCACAACCAGCGGTTTCTGTACCTTGATATTCCGCACCATACCAAGAAGCTGTTCCCTGCTCGACATAACCATTAGCCGAGTCAAGCACCTGATAGGTTTTACCATCAATCGTATACGTCGGGTCATTACCACAACGACTAGGTGGGAGTTCAGCGGTTTGTTCTTTGCCCGCCAACGAAGGTGGTGGCAATACCCCGCCACTTTCGCCCCCTGAAGGTGTAGAGCCACACCCTGATAAACCCAAAGCAACCGATATTAACAATGCCCCTGATTGTTGCCAATTTTTTATTATCATCATAGGTTATGACTTCATCGTTATTGATTCAAATAATGCTAATGCTCACCCCAGAGCCAGCGTAACTTTTAGTATCCAAACTTTCGTTGGCGAATGGCCTGTGCTAACTGGTGTACCGCCATAGCATATTTTACATTTGGGTTATAGCGTGTGATCACATAGAAATTTTCGCCGCCAACCCAGTATTCATCAACACCAGTGCCTTCTAATTTCAACAAACTGACTTTAGCCGCATTGAGTGCCCCTTGTGGCTGAACCCCATTGCTCATTAACTCAGCCATTGAACGAGAAGGTTTTTTCGCAGACGTTTGCGCCAGTCTAGCATAACTACTCCCAGAAACATACGCTGGCACAGCAACCCCACCCCCACGCACCCAACCATTTCGGGCAAAATAATTCGCCACACTAGGAATCGCATCGGCTGCATTCCACAGGTCACGTTTACGATCTTGATCGCCATCCACGGCATAACTGCGGTAACTAGTTGGAATAAACTGCCCTAACCCCATCGCCCCCGCATAAGAGCCACTGAATAACTGCGGTTGAACCTTCTCCTCACGCGCCAACAACAGAAACTGCTCCAATTCTCGTTGATAAAAATCTGCACGGCGAGCATAGTCAAACCCCAACGTAGTTAAGGCGCGTAATACATTATGTTTGCCTGTATTTTTACCATACTGTGTTTCTACACCGATAATCGCCACCACATATTCGGGTGCAACACCGTACTGTCGCGCAGCATTCTCTAACAATCCCTGATGGCGGGACCAGAAATCCACCCCACCACGAATGCGTTCCTCTGTTAAAAAAATGGGACGATACGCCCGCCACGGCTGCCCCTCCGCAGGCGCACCAACTTTGGCCAATACTTCCGCATCACGGCGTACCGTTCCCAAGGTCTGTTCCAAAAAACCCATGCTAAAACCATGCTCGCGGTTCATTTTTACCATAAAAGCACGCATAGCCGGATAGCTTGCGTAATCACCACGACCCACAGCAGAAGGAGGCAACTGGTAAGAAGGAAGATTAGAACGTGGTGGTGGATAAGTATTCGGAAGGTCTAATACAGGATGATTCTGCCCACTCGGTATCATCGGCGGCACGAATACCCAAGGCAAACGCGAAGCAGGCGCATTACTGCACCCCACCAACCACGCACAACCGCCCACCAATGCACACCGTTTGAGCCAAACAACAGAAGCACACAACGGCAAACCCCATTTTCCAAACACAAAACCCATGATTCAATTCCACATCGAGGGAGTGCTTGGAAAATCCGTCTTCAGCTCTCCTGTTGATAAATCCGTTTGCGTTTTTTCATTCCCATCATAATACCGAATGCCATCATCAGCGTAACCACAGCCGTACCACCATAACTTACCAATGGCAAAGGCACACCAACCACAGGCAACAAACCGCTGACCATGCCAGTATTCACAAACAGATAGAAGAAAAAGGTCAGGCTCAAACTTCCCGCCAGCAATCGCGCAAAGGTATCCTCCCCCTTAGTCGCGATGTACAAACCACGCCAAATCACAAAGACATATAAAGCCATCAGCACCATATTGCCGACCAGCCCAAACTCTTCACCAAAAACAGCGTAGATAAAGTCTGTGTGCCGTTCTGGAAGAAAATCAAGACGCGACTGATCCCCTTGCATCCATCCTTTGCCGTACACACCGCCCGACCCAATTGCAATCTTGGACTGATAAATGTGGTATCCAGTTCCCAAAATATCCGACTCTGGGTTCAGCAAAGTATCTATCCGCTTACGCTGGTAATCGTGCATCCCAAAAAAATACAGCAATGGTGCAGCCACCGACACCACAACCACAGCACCACCAATCAACCACCACGAGATGCCCGCTAAATACATAACGAAGAACCCAGAGGTTGCGATTAACAATGCCGTTCCCAAATCTGGCTGTTTCATAATCAACAACATAGGAACAGCAATCAAAAGTAGCGACACCACGATATGAGAAAAACGTGGCGGTAACGGTTTTTCAGACAGGTAATAAGCCACCATCATTGGTACGGCCAACTTCATGATTTCTGAAGGCTGAATATCCAACCCCACATTCAACCAACGAGTTGCCCCTTTTTTTGTGACCCCAAACATCAACACCAGAATCAACAAAACAACCCCGCTGCCATACAGCCAAATCGCCCATAACCGCAATGTCTTACTGGGTATCTGCGAAAAGATCACCACCAAGATCAACCCCATCAAAAAGTGGATAGCCTGACGAATGACCTGTGCTTCATTACCACCGCTGGCACTGTATAACGTTGTAAGCCCCAGAAAGATCAACAATGACAAAGCAGCCAGTAAAACCGCATCAACACGTTGTAAAGCACGCAATAACCAACTGGGTAGAAAACTATTAATCATGGGGGTCATTTGCTCCGTCTGTATCTTTTTTGTCTTCAGCAGACTCATCATCGTATTTATTCAACAAATAGGCATCCATGATCTGCCGCCCAATCGGAGCTGCGGTATGCCCACCACTACCAGAGGAGTTTTCCACAATAATCGCTACCGCAATTTTCGGGTCTTCGACCGGAGCAAAACCGACAAACAACGCGTGGTCGCGTAAACGTTTAGCAATGCGCCCCGCATTATACTTACCACCTGCCAAACCAAAGACCTGAGCCGTACCTGTTTTACCCGCAATACGATAAGCAGCACCCGCCCCCGCAGCACGCGCTGTACCCCCTGGGCGTAATACATTTTCCATCCCCTGAATAGCAACATTCCAATGGCGGTCTTCTGCCTTGAATGGTGGGAATGGTTCGGGTTTCAGAATGTTTTCCTGCTGATTTTTTGCAATCCGCACCCCGCGTAAAATGTGTGGTTTTAAACGAACCCCCTTGTTCGCGATGATGGTGGTTGCATGAGCCAACTGCATCGGTGTTGCCAACCAATACCCCTGACCGATACCAATATTGACGGTATCCCCTGGGTACCAACTGCGTTTATGCCGTTTTTCTTTCCACTCTTGTGTCGGCATCAGCCCAGAAGACTCTGATGGCAAATCCACACCTGTTTTTTCCCCAAATCCGAACTGTCGCATCAACGACGAGAAACGGTCGATCCCCATGTGATACGCCAAATCGTAGAAATAGGTATCACAGGACTGTGCAATCGCATATTTCAAATCCACCGAACCATGCCCACGTTTGTTCCAACAACGGAAAACGTGTTTCTGTCCTGATAAACGGAAAAAGCCTGGGTCATAGACACGTTTACCAGGTGTGATTGCACCGTCTTTTAACCCTGCAACCCCGACCATTGGTTTAATCGTTGAGCCAGGCGGGTAAGTACCTTGTAACACACGGTTGTACAACGGACGGTCTGGGTCTTCGTTAAGCGCGGTATAATCCTTGCGCGAAATGCCATTGATAAATAAATTCGGATCAAACATCGGTACGCTGGCAAGAGCTAACACTTCACCATTGGAAGGATCAATCGCCACGATTGCCCCGCGTTCCCCTTCTAACAACTTCTCGGCTTTGGTTTGCAAATTAATATCCAAACCGAGGAATAAATCTTGCCCACCGATAGGAGCTTGTTCGCTCACAACATTTTGTGTTTTCCCGTGAGCGTCCACCTCAACCAAATGATAACCCGCCTGACCGTGCAAACGTGACTCATGAGACGCTTCCACACCCGTTTTACCAATGTGAGTTGTTCCGGTGTATTCGTCTTTATTGAGTTTTTCCATGTCTTTGTCGTCAATACGACCGACATAACCAATCACATGACTAGCACTTCTACCCAATGGATAAAAACGCTCCATCCGCACTTCTAGGCTTACCCCTTGAAAACGCGGACGGTTCACCGCAAAGGCAGCGACTTCATCTTCGGTAAGGTTTTCCTTAATGGCGACGGGTTGATAACGAAAGCGTTTAACTTGCGCTTTAAACAAACGCACATCTTTTTCAGAAAGTGAAACCAATTTCCCCAGACGTTCAACAAGCACATCCACATCAGGAGCATTCGCTGTGCCGTCATTGTTTTCATCGGGGATATTGTCGCGCACGATTTCTAGGACGTATTTGGTACGACTGTCCGCCAATAGCTTGCCATTACGGTCGTATATCTGACCACGGTTCGGCGGAATCGGAATGCGCTTTTGGTAATGCTGGCGAGAAAGTTCCGCGTACTTATCATACTGCGGAACTTGTAAGTGATAGACACGCGCCAAAATACCCAACAAGGCAAACAGGACTAATACACCGGCAACCATTACCCGCACGTTAAACAGGTGTTGTTCTTCGCGCTCTAATTTAATAGGACGATCACTCATGGAATTGTTATGCCTGTATCCAGCCCTGTTAAGAAGCGGGCTATCATAGCAGATTATTGCTGGTTATAACGCTCAATACTTGCCAAGATTTCTTTTTTAGCACCATCGGCATCTTCCCAACCTTCTACTTTCACCCATTTACCTGGTTCAAGTTCTTTGTAACGCTCAAAGAAATGTTGGATTTGCTGCATTAACAATGCAGGCAATTGTGTGTAAGAAGTCACGTCTTTGTATTCAGGTGACAGTTTCGCTTTTGGTACTGCGATAATTTTCGCATCGATACCAGACTCATCAGCCATGCGCAGCATACCGACTGGGCGAACTGGAATAACGCTACCGTGCATTAATGGGGTTGGTGTCACCACTAAAACATCCGTTGGATCACCATCTTCTGCCAAGGTGTGCGGAATAAAACCGTAGTTAGCAGGATAGAACATTGGTGCAGACATGAAACGATCCACAAACAATGCACCACTTTCTTTGTCCAGCTCATACTTAACTGGCGTAGAAAGTGCAGGAATTTCAATGATAACGTTTACACATTCAGGGACATCACTACCCACAGGGACTTTATCAATAATCATTGTTGGCTCTACCGTTGTACAAAAATCACGGTATTATATCGCCAGTTTTGGATTCTCACACTAACTTGTCGACAGATATTACGGAAACAGCATGTCAAATTCTTTACGCGACCAACTGCTCAAGGCTGGACTGGTCACACAACAACAAGTTGACGAAGCCAGCCAACCTAAGCCTAAACCGCAGCCTCGTCAGGAACATCGCCAGACCAGCACCAAAGGCAAACATGACCCTAAACATGCTCCCCGCGATGGTCAAGCTGCAACACCAACCCCACAAAAACCGAGCAATCGTCCCAACCAACGCCCCGCTCGCCCGAAACCACCAACGACAGCATCGAATCAAACCAAAGATGATCTCGAACAGTTTTACAAAGCGCGGGAACAAGCCGAGCGTACCGAACGCGCAGAGGAAGAACGCCGCCAACGCGAAATCGCTGCCAGACGCAAACAAACGCGGGAACAAATCAATACACTTATCAAAGACAACCTACAAAACATTGCAGAAGCCGAAGTACGCTATAACTTTGTGGTAGGCGAAAATATCAAATACCTCTACGTCACCGAAACTCAGCAACAAGCCTTAGCCAGTGGCGAACTAGCTATCACCTTCATGGAAGGCAAACGCTGCTTAATTCCCTTGACGGTTGCACAACAAATTCTGAGCCTCGACCCTGATAAAATCATCGTCATTAATCAACCCGACGCGTCAGAAGAACCCAGCCTTGTCAAGCCCGACGACCAACCTGAGGAATACCCTAGCGTATAGTTGTTTCGGCGAGAAAAGTGGGGGGAAAATCCCCACTTTTACTAAGGTGATAAAGTATCCATTGCCAATGCCTGCTTATAAAGCTGATTTTTAGGCAAGCCCGTGAGTTTTGCGGCTATTGCTGCGGCTTGTTTGACAGGTAACTCTTCCAGCAGAATACGCAATACCTTATCTGCCGCCAGCACATTGAGCTGATCGCTATCAGCATCTGCCACTTTGCCCGCTACTACCACCACAAATTCCCCGCGCGACATATCCGTATCCACTGCAATTTGTGCAACCAAATCCGCCAATGTGCCACGGTAAATACTTTCGTAGAACTTAGTCAGCTCACGCAGTACCACGGCTTGACGCTGTTCCCCGAATACTTGCGCAAGGTCTTGTAATGTTTCCTCAATTCGGTGACTGGATTCGTAGAAAATCAGTGTGCGAGCTTCCTCCGCTAAGGGTACGAGGGCTTTACGGCGTGTTGCAGGTTTAGCGGGTAAGAAACCTTCAAATGCAAAACGATCCGTTGGCAAACCCGCCACAGATAACGCCGCAATTAACGCACTCGCCCCAGGAATAGGCACAATCTTGTAGCCCGCCAATCCTAAGGCGTGAACCAACTTGTATCCAGGGTCACTGATCAATGGCGTGCCCGCATCACTCACCAAGGCAATATTCAACCCCTGCGTCAATGCTTGTTGTACTGCATCAATACGCGCCGTCTCATTGTAATCGTGCAAACTATCTAATGTATTTTGAATACCAAAATGCGTCAGCAAACGACGGGTAACGCGCGTGTCTTCGGCATAGATTTTATCGACCTCTCCCAATACCCGTCGTGCACGCTCGCTCATGTCTTCTAAGTTGCCAATTGGCGTTGCCACACAGTACAAAATACCACGTCCGGTTACATCACCAGCGTTGGTTTGCGTGCAGGAAATGAGCGGTGCTGAAGTTAATTCGGGCATAATGGCGAGCATCCATCCTAAAAACATTGCATTTAATCCTAAAACTCACGCATTTGCAGCATAGCATTCAGCATCTACGCGAAAAGATGGTATAGTTTCGCGCTAAAATAACCCTAACAACGTGGTTTTTCAGGACTGATCATCATGCAACATTTTTTTCGTAAGGGAAGCTTAACCTACGTCTACCCTGCTGTATTAGCCTCCATGCTCCTACTACAAGGTTGCGCACCGACCACAACCCCCAGTGATAATGTAACGGGCAGTGTCAGTCAAGCCGACTCAGACATTCAACAAGCTAACAACTTGTTGAAACAGGGGAAAAAACGTGAAGCAGCCCAAGCGTATTATGCCGCTGCAAGCCGTTATCCTTCCCCGCAAAAAGAACGTGTCATCTTGCAAGCGGCCGAACTCACCGCCTCCCTTGGTGATAGTCAATTGACCAATAGCTATTTGGCGCGTATTCCGCAAAATGCCCTTGACGGTGAAAATCAAGGGCGTTTTGCCTATGTAAAAGCCCTGTTAGCTCTACAAAACCAAAATCCAAGCCAAGCCCTGAGTTTATTGCCTAGCAATGCCAGCGGCTTATCACCTGCTTTGCGTGAGAAAGTGCAACACGTTCGCCAACAAGCACAGGCAATGGGTGGTAAAACCGCAGGTGCAGTCAATGTTCAAGCAGCATTAGTCCCCACCAATGTGAATCGCATCGCAGCCTTACTCCCTCAATCGGGTGCACTAGGCAGCGTGAGCAAAGACATCTATCAAGGTATGGAAGCAGCGCGTAGCACATTAGGCGCGGATAGTAGTATTCAAATCTACGATGTCAATGCCGCCAATGCAGTCGCACAAT
>CAZTUZ010000021.1:0-4183 GCA_964617055.1 uncultured Thiothrix sp. | reverse complement strand
TAAACGAAGGGGCAGACATGATTGTAGGCCCGCTAGACAAAGAATCATTAGCAGCATTACTCGCACAACCGCAAGGTTTAACCAAGCCTATTTTAAGCTTGAACTACTTAACCAGCAGTCAATTAATTCCAGGTGCGCTTTACCAGTTTGGTTTATTACCTGAAGATGAAGCGCGTCAAGTTGCTGATTTTACACTGGCACGCGGACAGCGCACCGCGATTGTGCTTGCGCCGGATTCCAGTTGGGGCGAACGGGTTGCGAGCGCATTCCAAGCCGCGTATCAAGGGCGTGGTGGTCAGGTATTGACCATGCAACGCTACGCTGATACTCCATCCAGCAGCTACACTCAAAACGTACAAGCGGCATTAGCAGCAGCACAAGGTCGCGCCAGTATGGTGTTCTTAGCCGCCTCGCCAAGCCAAGCGCGTTTAATGCGTCCACTGATCGAAGCACAAGCCAGTGGTTTGCCCGTGTATGCGACTTCGCACATCTTCTCAGGGCGTTTAGACCCTAGCAAAGACAATGATCTCGATGGCATTATTTACACCGAAATTCCGTGGGTAATGGAAAACTTACAAGGTGGCACACTCAACAGCAGCAGCTTCCCGCGAATGTACGCATTAGGTATGGATGCGTTCTTGATCGCTAAAAATCTACCCAGTATCGCGCGTAACCCGAATGCGCAGGTCGACGGCAAAACGGGGAATATTCGTTTAGCAGGTAATCGCCAAGTACAACGCAGCCTTGTGTTTGCCACCTTTGCCAATGGCTTACCACAACCCCTTGGGCAATAAAAACATGCCTACCGCTACTCACTTACAACGGGGTAGCGACGCGGAACAACTGGCTTGCGAACACTTACAAGCCAGTGGTTTACGCCTATTACAGCGCAACTTTCGTCTGAAAGTGGGCGAAATCGACCTGATTATGCAAGATGGTGCGAACATTGTGTTCGTGGAAGTGCGTTATCGTAAGAACCAGCGTTACGGCGGCGCATTGCACAGTATTGACCATCGCAAACAAGCGCGTATTATTCGTACCGCACAGTATTACCTTCAGTATCGCGCACCCAATGCAGCCGCTCGGTTTGATGTGGTAGCCATTGAAGGCTCACAATTGCATTGGATTCAAAATGCCTTTGATTTAGGCTAACGGGCTAACCAAATGAACTTACAACAACGTATTGAACAACATTTCCTTGCCAGTATTGCCACCAAACAACAAGCACTGAGCGTTTTGCCACCACAAATTGCCGCTGCTGCACAAGTTATGTTCGCGTGTTTGCAGCAAGGGGGAAAGATTCTAAGCTGTGGGAATGGTGGTTCAGCAGGCGACGCGCAGCATTTTTCCTCTGAATTACTCAACCGTTTTGAGCAAGAACGCGCAGGTTTAGCGGCAATTGCTTTGACAACGGATACATCGACCATCACTTCTATTGCCAATGATTACAGCTATGAACGTGTATTTGCACGTCAAGTAGAAGCATTAGGTCGTCAGGGTGATGTCCTGCTCGCTATTTCCACTAGCGGTAATTCCAGCAATGTGAATCGCGCCATCGAAGCGGCGCACCAACGCGGCATGTGTGTGGTAGCACTCAGCGGCAAATCCGGCGGTAGCATGAAAGATTTGCTGCACGTCAATGATGTGGAATTACGCGTTCCTGCCGATAGCACTGCACGCATTCAAGAAACCCATTTACTGGTTATTCATTGCATCTGTGACTTACTGGATCAGATGATTATTAACCCAACCTAACGCCACAGGTAAGGCCATGACTCCCGAACACAGTCAACAAAGTGTTTTGTTCTTTCGTGAAGCTGCACCCTACATTCACAACCACCGCAACAAAACCTTTGTCATTGCCTTTGCCGGAGAAGTCGTGGATAGCGAAGCTTTTCGCGCTTTACTTCACGACATTGCGATTATTTCCACCCTCGGCGCACGCTTAATTTTGGTGCATGGTACACGCCCACAAATTGATGATCGTTTGCAGAAAGCGGGACATGATGTAAGCCTTTTCCACAAAGGGATTCGCATCACTGAGCATCATGCCCTACTTGCTGCACAAGAAGCGATTGGCTTTATCCGCATTCGTATTGAAAATTTGCTCACGCACGCGTTAAGCCAACCATCATTATCCAGTAAAGGCTTGGGCATTATTTCGGGTAATTTCATTACTGCACGTCCGTTGGGGATTCACGATGGTGTAGATTACGGCTATAGCGGCTTGGTGCGTAAAATTAATAACCACCTCATTCATCAGCAGCTAGACGCACACAATGTTGTCTTGTTATCACCGATGGGTTATTCCCCGAATGGCGAAGCCTACAACCTACGCTACGAGCAAGTAGCGATTGAAACAGCCAAAGCATTAAAAGCAGACAAATTAATTTTCATCAGCCCCGAAACATTAACCTTGCCGCATGAACTAACGCCGGAAGAAGCACAGAATTATTTACCCGATGACTCATTATTATCCGCCGTTCTTGAAGCGATGGATAATCAAGTAGAACGTGTGCATTTATTAGACACTTCCACGGATGGCGCATTATTGCTGGAACTTTATACCCGCGATGGCGTGGGCAGCCTTATTGCTGCTGAACAATTCGAGCAATTACGGGGAGCAACAGAAGCCGATATTGGGGGCATTTTAGAATTAATTCGTCCACTGGAAGAAAAAGGCATTCTGGTTAAGCGTTCCCGCGAACAATTGGAATTGGACATTAGTCACTTTCACATTATTACTCGCGATCATGAAGTGATTGCGTGTGTTGCTTTACAGGAAACGGATGATCCTGCCACAGCGGAATTAGCGTGTTTTGCCGTCAGTCCGCAATATCGGCACGGCAATCGCGGTGACAAATTACTGAAACACCTTGAGCAACTAGCGAAGGCGCAAGGAAAAACCCGTTTGCTGGTTCTTACAACACAAACTGTTGATTGGTTTCGTGAACGCGGATTCTATAAGGGGGAAATTACTGACCTTCCCCCGAATAAACAATCCCATTATAACTACGGACGTAATTCACAGGTATTATTCAAATCATTGATTGGATTGTGAATCCATACTATTGAGCTTACGCAAATTCAAAAGTATGTTTTCGGCTTTTGCACCCAAAAACACATAAATCCCCAAAGCAACCAAGAGTGCAGCGGCAGCCAACATCATTGCCACTGCACCTGACAGCATGTGCCCATCGCTTAATACTGATTTAAACATCAATAGCAGGGATTCGATTGAAACTGCCACCAGAATGGCTGCCATAAAACGAGTAATGGTGCGCCGCGTTGAACTGTGCCGAAATACATCCTTGTGCATTAACACCTCCTCTTCCAGTGTAGTTTTCGCCAGATCGAAAATGGCTAATGCTAATGTCAGATAAATAATAATACCAAAAGGACGCAGGTAGTGTGGATTGGTGATGTCTTCAGGTTCTGTACTCATAAACTGCATAAACTCTAACCATGAAGAGTGCAGTAACAAACCAACAACCACAAATAATCCCAATGCAATCGACATGTAAATGATTTTAAAGAGTATTTCAAATTTACGCCGCCGCGAATCACCCAGCATAAATTCAATAGTACGCGTCAGATCAATATCCAACACAATAAAACCTAGTAACTCACCATCTGGCGAATAAATCTTAGCTGCGGCTGAAATACACAAACTACGGCTGGCAGTCGAAAGATAGGGTGAGGTAACGATAGTAGATTCACTATCCCTAGCAAGCAAAAAATAAGGACGTTGGCTGCGGTCACGCCCCTGCCCATCCTCGCGCGAAGCCCGTCCATAAGGTAATACATTGTGGCTTACTTGTCGCCCATGGGCATCTAGCGTATACAGCATATCGACGAAAGGATAATTTTCGACTAAGCAATCAACAGCTTTTTGTTGACGATTCTCATCCTCGAACAAAAACAATTCGTTAATGCCGCTGAGAATAGATCCCATCAACTCATCAATTTCATTTTTATGAGAATGATAATTATCGATTACGTTGATATAGCTCATATTGGACATTGTGCATATTCCTTATATTTGCCAAAAATAAAGACATGCAATTTAAGTGCCAATCATAAATCATGAGCAATAAAAAAGCCCCGACAGTTAAAAACTATCGGGGCTTTGGAATAGGTGCTTGGCGTTGACCTACTCTCACATGAGGAGACCTCACACTAC
>CAZTUZ010000020.1:3703-23021 GCA_964617055.1 uncultured Thiothrix sp. | reverse complement strand
GTCGGCTGGGTTGGTGTATTGACAGGTTCACCGCGTTTGGGTTTGTTGGCGGTGTTAATTCTGTTCGGAGCAGGGGCGTTGTTATTGTGGAAAGTGCCAGAGCGCACCACCGCTTAAGCATGATACGCGCTTAAGTCGCAGGAACAGTGTGCTGCTATGGGTGCTTTGTTCCTGCGCGGCTTATTTAAGCGGATAATGCTTCATCGACAGCAGCCAAACGCTTGGGTGAACCAATCTGGCGACCCTTGGCATCGTAGGTGTAAAGTAGCGTACCTTTTTGAATATGGACGCAGTGTGAGGTGTAGCTTTTTAAGCCATCACTAGCCCAACGTCCAGGGGCGGAAATCGAAGTTACTTGCCTGCCTTCTTCATCGTAGATATAAACCAGCGTACCATGCTGGACAGCTTTGCTGATCGTCATAACGTCTCTCCTTGTTGATAGTCATTTTTATTGATATTAGCCGTATAACTTTAAGGGGAATTTTAACACAATGTCCGCAAACATCATCTGTTAATTGTATGCCGGATTATTTATCAAGTTGGCAAAATACTGGCATGTTATTGCTGGATGTCATGATTATTGCTTTGCTATTGCCGATGGTGGTGTTGCAACGCCGTGATTCAGGGGCAACCTTGGCATGGATCATGGTTATTGTACTGATTCCTTTCCTTGGTTTGCTGGCGTTTTGGTTGTTCGGTATGACACCCTTGTATTTCCGGCGGCGTAAACGGCGCAAAATCGAAGCCAAGCTCGCCCCCGCGCTGGAACGTTTACAGGAGCGCTTGGCAACCGAACAGCAATTGACGGAAGTGCCCCCCTCACTACTGACCTTAGTGACGCGTCTGGATGATGTCGGCCCATTATCGGGTAATGATGTCACGGTTATGCGTCATGGGGCGCAAGTGTTTGATGCCCTAGAACAAGCATTTGCCCAAGCCAGCAAACACATTCACCTGATTTACTATATCTGGGAAAACGACTACACAGGTATTCGTCTGCGTGATGCACTCATTGCAGCAGCGCAACGGGGTGTCATGGTGCGTTTGCTGGTGGATGATGTGGGTTCGCGGGCAGCCAATCAGCCGTTTTTTGCCCCACTCGTTGCGGCTGGCGGTAAAGTCGCCCGTTTTATGCCAGTTCATTTATGGAGTCGTCGTCTAAATCTGAACAACCGTAATCACCGTAAGTTAGTCATTGTGGATGGTTGGTTGTCTTTCACGGGTGGGATGAATGTCGGTGATGTTTACGCCGGACGCGGTGAACCGTGGCAAGATTTACACGCCTGCCTACGCGGTGCGGTGACACATGCCTTGCAGGAAGTCTTTTGTCAGGATTGGTATCACGCTACCCGCGAGAATCTGGTGAGCAAAGCATTAGGGGAATGGTATTTCCCTGTTATTGCTCCACAGGGGAATGTTTGCGCCCAATTTTTAGCAAGTGGCCCTGTGGATGAACGCTGGCAGGCGATCCATACTGTGTTATTTGCAGCCATGAACCTCGCCACGCAACGTATCTGGATTGAAACACCGTATTTCGTACCAGACCGCCCCATCATGATGGCCTTACAAACCGCCGCTTTGCGTGGGGTCGACGTGCGATTATTACTGCCAGGGCGCTCAGATCATCGTTTAGTTTTGTACGCGGGGCGTTCGTTTATTGACGATCTACTAGAGGTGGGTGTGCGCGTATTTGAATTGCACAGTGCCATGCCGCACGCTAAAGCCGTGAGCATTGATGGCACGTTCGCCACTTTGGGTTCAGCAAACATGGATCAGCGCAGTTTCCGCTTGAATTTTGAGGGGAATGTCTTCTTCTATGGGGCAAAAATTGTTAAAACATTGGAAGATGATTTTCTTGCTCTGTGCGCCAACGCGCTAGAAGTAACCGCTAAACAACGTGTTCGTGTGCGTAAATGGGATAAGCTATTGGAAAATACCGCACGAATTTTATCCCCCCTGTTGTAAGGCTCGATACCAATGGAACAGCCTAGTTACTACCTCGGCTTGCCGCTGTGGGCAAATGCGCACTGGAAAGGCTCGTTATTTCGCCAAACTGCCAAACCTGCTGAGTTTCTCGCCCAATATGCCCAAGTGTTTAATGCGGTGGAAGGCAATACCACATTTTATTCCGTCCCCTCATCGGACATGGTACAGCGTTGGCTTGCGGCTACATCGGAATCGTTTCGGTTTAGTTTTAAGTTTCCACAAACCATTACGCACCGACAGCACTTGCGCCACGTCAATGCCGAGACCCATGCGTTCTTGCAACGACTTGACCCATTGGGACAACGTATTAATGGTTTAATGGTGCAATTGCCCGCGAATTTTCCCCCTGATGCTTTGCCAGTGTTAGCCGCGTTCTTGGCAATGTTACCAACGACGTACACTTATGCAGTGGAAGTGCGGCATCCCGCATTCTTTACCGATGCGCAAGCGCGTGAACGGTTAAATGCTCTATTACAGGACAAAGCGGTGGATCGTATCATCTTTGAAAGCCGCCCCGTCCATGCCGCCCCGCCATTAGACGAAGCGACCCGCGAAGCCCAAGCGCGTAAGCCTCGTTTACCCGTGCAATTGGATACCACCGCACAACAGCCTGTCTTACGTTACATTGGGCATCCGTTATTGGTGGACAATTCGCCGTGGTTGGCGCGTTGGGTGGCGCAAACTGCCCGTTGGATCAGCGCGGGAATGCAGCCGCGTGTGTTTATTCACACGCCTAGTAACGAGCTTGCGCCTGCTTTGGCATGGCAATTTCATCAACAATTACAAGCGAAAATCCCAACATTGCCCGATTTACCGCAATACTTGGGGAAAATGGGTGTATCCCATACTTTGCTGTTGTAAAAAGTGAAAAGTGGGTTGCGTGTTGGGGAGGGGTCTGGTATCCTTCCGCGCCTTTAGAGATTTAAGAATCGCAGATTTGGAGTATCCAGATGTCTCGTGTATGCCAAGTAACAGGTAAGCGTCCGATCACCGGAAATAACGTATCGCACGCTAACAACAAAACCAAACGTCGTTTCCTGCCGAACCTGCACGCGAAACGTTTCTGGGTAGAAAGTGAAGAGCGTTGGGTTAGCCTGCGTGTTTCTACAAAAGGTATGCGTATCATTGACAAGGTTGGAATTGAATCCGTCCTTGCTGATATTCGTGCTCGTGGCGAAAAAGTCTAATTGACGGGAGTATCAGACAATGGCTAAGAAAGGTGGTCGCGATAAAATTAAACTGGTTTCTACTGCTGGAACTGGTTACTTCTATACCACAACCAAGAACAAGCGTACTACGCCAGACAAATTGGAGTTCAGTAAATATGATCCAGTCGTGCGTAAACATGTCATGTTCAAGGAAGCTAAAATTAAGTAAGTCTTTGGTTTCCCGCGATTCTTTAAAAGCCCGGTTCTAAGCCGGGCTTTTTGCGTTTGCTATAATTGCAACTAATTGAATTAATCACTGGCAGGATTGGAAATGGACGGTTTCATCATTTGGATTGCATTAGGCGTTGTTACCTGTATGGTACTGTTATGGATGTTGGTAGGGTTTGCCTTATCGGCTCGTCAACAAGTGACTCGCGTTGAGTTGATAAAAGCACCATTGGCGGATGTTTGGGAGGCGTTAAGTAACCTTCCCGCTCAGGCTTACTGGCGTTCGGAGCTAAAAAGTGTCCAAATGTTGGACGATGATCATGGCTTACGTTGGGTAGAACATCCCGAAAAAGGCTCACCCATCACCGTGCGAAAGGTGAAAGAAAAACCCAACCAAGAGCTACTGTTGGAAATGGTGAATAATGCGGGGCAAGGTACTCGTCACGCACGTTTAAGCGGTGTTCCTGGTGGTACACGCATTACGTTTACGGAAGTACTGGACACTCGCTCACCATTCAAGCGCATCAAAGCGCGTAAAGGCGGTGGTTTGGATAAAAAGTTGGATAAATTCATCGAACAACTGAAACAGAAATTCGTGTAAAGCAGGTTGTTTGGTCAGGGCACAAAGTGATGTTTTTTCATCACTTTGGCAGTGTGTGTTTAATTTGTAGAACCCCGTTCAATACGCACGCCAACTTCACTGGCATTGCGTACCGCACCGAGCTTGCCCACCGTGACACGCAACCACGGAATGGCGAATTCGTGCATAAGCGTGTGTGCGATAGTTTCGGCTAGGGTTTCTACCAAATCAAAATGCTGCTGTTCCACCAAGGCTTGTATGCGTAAGCTGGCGGTCATGTAGTTGAGACAATCTTCGATGTTGCCTGTCGCGGCGGGATGCTGGTTGTTCCAGCCCATCTCAAGGTCAATGCGGATTTTTTGGCGGATACGCTTTTCCCATTCATAAATACCGATGCTGGCATCCAACTTGAGGTCACGCACATATACAATGTCCATACCATGCTCTTTTAATCAGTAATCGAGCGTGGATTGTAATACATTAATCCCGTGCAAAAACACGGGACTAATGCGGGATCAGTATTAAGGCCTGATCAGTTGACTGCTTGCCAAGTGCCATTGGCGGTTTTACAAGCTTTCATTTGAATATTTTGTTGGCGACCATCAACAACACCCGCAACGGTAACAGGTCGGCAAACGGTGTTATTCGCTCGGTAAGTTTGACCAGATGTAACGTTGTAATTATTGCCAGTGTTGGGGTTTTGCCATGTGGTTGGGCGACCAGTGGCGACAGCTTGGTTCAGGTATTGTTGGTCACGCGCATCAAATTGCGCTCCCCATTGCCCACCTAAGTAGCTGCCTAGCATTGTGCCTGCGATGGTAGCGGCAGTTTTGCCCTCACCTTCGCCGAATTGATTACCCGCAATACCGCCTACGACCGCGCCAACCATTGCGCCTGTTTGCGCATTTGTTAATGGAGCATTGCTCGCACATGCACTGAGCATGACGGCAGATAGAAACAACGTTGCGGTAAGAGCGTGAGATTTTGCAAATAGCATAGTGGAACTCCTTTTCATCACTGGTATGGCGACGAAAGCCAAATCATGATTGGTAAGGCAAGCTACCGACCCTAGCAGCTTGCCACTTCAGATGAATCGATCAGACTAACAGCTTACAGGGTTTGTCAGTCATGACGATCAGTTTAGTATGGACGATAGTAATTGTTATTGTAAGTAGGTTGTTGGTTATAACGGTCAGCATTTGCGCCCATTTGGCCACCAATATAGCTACCTGCCATTGTGCCTGCGATAGTGGCTGCGGTTTTGCCGTCACCCTTACCGAATTGATTACCTGCAACACCCCCTAACACAGCACCTGCCATAGAACCTGCTTGTGCATTGTTCATAGGCGCACTACAGCCGGTCAATGCAGCGGCAACGGTGATAGCAGCAACGGAATAAATAAAGCTTTTCATCTGATAGCTCCTTAAAAATAACATGATGTTTCTAATAAATTATTTTGGCTTTTGCCAGTTTTCTTCTAAGCTGGTATTGGATTCGACCTAGAAAGTTTCAGGTAGTTCGGGAAAAGGTCATAATTTTTTTTAAACAGATTCACTTTTCCAGCCCCGTTTGCATTCTCGCTCAGGAATGGTGGTGATGCCAATAAATTTTTGTGGCGTGAGCTGGTGTCGTTGTGTAGGGGGTACGTCTGGAATCCAAACCTGACCGTTCGGAGGGAAATTACTTGCATGTTTTGTGCTGATCAATAAGACTGCAACAAAGGCTCAGGTGGATAGGGCTAACATTCCGCATCGCCTGTGCTCAAAAGGTTGCAGTGTCAGCATCACGCTAACGACACACTGCGCTTAATTAATAATAATGAAAAAGTACTCATGCAGGTTGCGACATCCCATGCTCCGGCTGCGATGTTTGGCGAAAAGCTGGTAAAACTCGGAAAACTCAAACCCGCTGATCTTGAGCGTGCGTTACGCGCACAGGCTGAGATACGTCAACCATTGGGCAGTGTTTTAGTTCGACTCGGTATGCTCACCGAACAAGAAGTGGCTTTTGTATTGTCACGCCATTTGGGTGTGCGTTTGGCTGTGAGCACAGATTATCCAGCCTTGCCGCTGGAAGATCACGGTATCCCCGTTAATTACATGCGCACTGCCGAACTTGTACCTCTCAGGGTGGATGAGCAACAGGTCGTGGTGGCAATGTCGAATCCGCAAGACAATTTTGCCCGTCAAGCGTTGAGCATGGCGACAACTAAACGTATTGAACCTTTGTTGGGGATTCCTAGCGAAATTCGTACACACATTGAACGCATGTACGGTACGGAAGCTGATAAAGCCAAAAGCGCGGAAGACGAATTTGAGATCACGGGCACGAATGAAAATCTCGACGATATTGAACACCTGAAAGACATGGCAAGCGGCGCACCCGTGATTCGCATCGTCAACCAAATCATGACCAATGCAATGGTGATGCGGGCTTCGGATATTCACATTGAGCCGTTTGAAACACATTTAAAGGTGCGTTACCGGATTGATGGCGTGATTCACGAAATGGAATCGCCACCGACACAATTAACCGCCGCGATTATCTCCCGCATTAAACTCATGGCGCGTTTGAACATTGCCGAACGGCGTTTGCCGCAAGACGGGCGTATTCAAATGCGGGCGCAGGGCAAAGAAATCGATATGCGGGTATCCACTGTACCCACGATGCACGGCGAAAGTGTGGTCATGCGTTTGCTGGACAAAAACAGCGTTAAATTGGACTTGAAAACCTTGGGTTTTTCCGATGATAACCTCCAGCGTATCCAAAAAGAACTCGATGCTCCACATGGGGTTATTTTGGTTACAGGGCCAACAGGTTCGGGGAAAACCACCACGCTTTATGCGGCATTGACGCAGTTAAACACGCCGGAAAATAAGATTCTCACCGTTGAAGACCCTGTGGAATACGAGTTGGAGGGCATTAACCAAATCCAAGCCAACCCTAAAATCGGTTTAACCTTTGCCGATGCCTTGCGTTCAATTGTGCGTCAAGACCCAGACATTATCATGATTGGGGAAATGCGTGATGTGGAAACGGCGCGAATTGCGATTCAGTCTGCGTTGACGGGGCATTTGGTACTTTCCACTTTGCATACCAATGATGCGGCGAGCGGTATTACCCGTTTGTTAGACATGGGAATTGAAGATTACCTGATTACCTCAACGGTGAATGGGATTTTGGCGCAACGTCTGGTGCGGCGTTTGTGCCCACAATGCCGTGAATCGCATCGTGTTTTGCCGGAAATCGAACAAGAATTAGGTTTACGTCAATACCAGCCGGAAGGCGAGTTACGTTTATGGCACGCCAAAGGTTGCCAAGCTTGTGGCAATACGGGATACAAAGGGCGTAGCGCGATTCATGAAGTGCTGGTCATAGATGATGACATTCGCCGCTTGGTGTTAAAGCGCGAGGATGCTGGTGTATTGCAAACACAAGCACGCAAGTCGGGAATGCGCACCATGTACGAAGATGGTTTGATGAAGGCATTACGCGGTGTAACTACTTTGGAAGAAGTCTTGCGTGTGGCGGAGGAAACCCCGAATGCCAACGTTTAGTTACAAAGCCATTACTCCAACAGGGGCTGCAAAAGAAGGCGTGCTCGAGGCCGCTTCCGAAGCGCAAGTGCTGGAAAGTTTGCATGCGCAAGGTCTAATCCCCGTCAAAATTCAAGCCGGACGCATTGGCAATACGGCAACTGAGGCGACCGCAAAAAAATCACGTCGTTTGTTTGGTGCGCAAAAAATCAAACCCGAAGACATCATGGCGTTGACACAACAAATGTCGACCATGTTACGCGCTGGTTTACCGTTGGATCGTGCCTTGGGTATTTTGCTCGAAATCAGCGACAAACCAGCAGTGCAAACCTTGGTGCAGGGCATTCAAACCCAAGTGCGCAGCGGTAAGCGTTTTGCTGATGCATTGGAAGAAAGTGGCAAATTCTCACGCTTTTACATCAATATGGTACGCGCTGGTGAGGCAGGTGGTTCGATTGATGACGCTTTAGCGCGGCTGGTCGACTACATGACCCGTGCTAAAGAATTGCGTGGAACGGTGATTTCCGCGCTGATTTATCCGGCGATTCTCGCGTTTGTAGCGGTGGTGTCGATTATTGCGTTATTGACCTTTGTTGTGCCGCAATTTGCGCAAATGTTCTCGGACATGGGGGGAGAATTACCCACGATTACGCGCATAGTAATGGCGACAGCCGATACATTAAAAAACTATTGGTGGGCAGTGCTAGGTGGTTTTTTATTGGTTTTATTGTCAGTGCAATACGTTTTAACCAACGAAAAAGCGCGTATCGGTTTAGACCGTAGTATGTTGCGCTGGCCATTGGTCGGTGGTTTGGTTGGCAAGATTGAAATGGCGCGGTTTTCCCGTAGTCTGGGCACATTATTACACAATGGCGTGCCGTTATTAGGTGCGTTAAAGATTGCCAAAAATACCGTGAGCAATCGCGTGATGGCAGCAGCGGTGGAAGAATCCGCTGATAGTCTTAAGCAGGGCGAAAGCCTTACTCGGACATTATTGAGCAAAGGCGTGTTCCCCCCTTACGCCTTGCACATGTTGCGTGTCGGTGAGGAAACTGGACGCATGGAAGAACTGCTACGCGAAGTGGCAGATATTTATGATGATGAAGTGAAAACGGCTGTTAAACAAATGCTGGCTTTACTAGAGCCGATTTTAATTTTAATTATGGCATTGGCAATTTTGGTTATTATTGGTTCAGTATTATTGCCCATGATTAACATGGCAGATTTGGTAAAGTAAGCAAACCGTTAGCCATTGTGACAACAGCGATAACAACAAAATTAAAAATAATTGCTAACAATAAGGAGCTATGTAATGCAAAACAAACCCCAAGTGTCTCGTGTGCCTATGGCGACTGTCTCGATCATGCAACGCGGTTTTAGTTTGATCGAATTAATGATTGTACTCGTAATTCTTGGTCTGATTGCGGGTATTGTTGGCCCACAAGCCATGAAATACCTTGGCAAAGGTAAAACACAGTCCGCGAAGGTACAGATTGAAAATATTAGTGCTGCATTGGATATGTACCGTTTAGAGGTTGGAAATTATCCAACTTCTGCGGATGGTTTAAAAGCGTTAGTCACTCAGCCATCGGGTGCGAAGGGATGGAATGGTCCTTACCTGAAAAAAGGCGAAGTGCCTAAAGACCCGTGGAATAATGACTACCAATACAAACGCCCTGGGGGGAATAACCACCCTTATGATCTGAGTTCATTCGGGGCAGATGGTGCGGCTGGTGGCGAGGGTGAAGATGCTGACATCAGCTTGTGGCAGCAATAACGCTCAGCGCGGTTTCACCCTATTGGAAGTCCTGCTGGTGCTTGTCATCGGTGGGCTTTTGATGGGGGTTGTGGCAACCTCTTTAAGCGAAGGACCTGTGCTGCGTAACGGTAGTCGGGAAATTGCCGCGAGTTTGCGTCAAGCACGGGCAAGTGCGGTGATTCGTCAGCAGCCGTTGATCTGGAAGTTGGATGTACAAAACAAACGGTTTTGGGTTGAAGGTGATAATAGTGGCAGCACAGCTCGCACCTTGAACAAAGCTTTGGATGCTAAATTGAATACCACGGCAGCAGAAGTGGATAAAGAGGGTCAGGGTGGGATTCGTTTCTATCCTGATGGCAGTTCGACGGGTGGTTCTGTCGAGCTGAGCTACCATGAGCAAAGCTATAAAATCAACGTGGAATGGGTAACAGGGCGTGTCAGTGTGCAATAAGCAAGCGGGTTTTTCCTTGCTCGAAGTCTTGGTCGCGTTTGTGGTCATGGGGTTGGTGATTGGGGTATTACTGCAATTGTTCGGTTCATCAATGCGCACGGTTGCCCTAGCCGATGAATATAGCTTTGCAGTACAAATAGCCGAATCACGCCTAGCCGCTGTGGGCAGCGAAATCAAAGTAGAAGAGGGTGAAACATCCGGCGAGGAAAAAGGTTCGGGCTATCGTTGGCAATTAACCATGAAGCCACTGGAAATGGGCGAGAAATTTGAGGAACTACCGTTACCCCTGCAATTTTACCGTGTTGAAGTTACCGTCTTATGGAGTAGTGGCGATAAACCGCGTACTTTGCAATTATCTTCGCTACGTTTTGGTGAAAAACAATGATGCACCCGTTACCCACGTTAGAACGCCAACGGGGTTTCACCTTATTGGAAATGCTCATTGCGTTTAGCTTGGTATCGCTATTATTTTTGGCATTATTTGCGGCGTTTAATACCGTCGGGCGTAGTTGGGATGCCGCCGATGCTCGCATTAATAAAACCGAAGACATGCGTTTGATCAGTGATTTTCTGCGCCGTCAATTAGGGCAAGCAATGGTGGTGCGGATTACTGGCGAAAAGGAAGGCACGGTGTATGCGTTTGAAGGTTCGCCAACAACCTTGCGTTATGCCGCTCCATTACAGCCTTTACAGCACAAGGGTGGCGTATTTTTGATTCAGTTGGACGTGGTAAGTGGCAAGCGTGGTAAGTCATTAGAAATGTTGTACGCGCCCTATCGCCCTGAATTAACGTGGGAAGAAGCCTTCCAAGATGCTGAACCTGTCACCGTATTTGAAGGTTTAGAAGAGGCGAGTTTTGCGTATTTTGGCGCGGAAGAGACAGGCAAAGACCCTGAATGGACAAGTGAATGGCAAGATAAACCACTGTACCCACAATTGTTAAAGCTGACTTTGGTCGATAATGAACGGGCATGGCCGGAAATGTTGATTACACTACCGCAGGTGCGAGCCAATGAACAATAAACAACAAGGCGTGGCGATGATCGTGGTGTTATGGATGATCATGGTCATGATGACGCTTGCCGCTAGTTTACTTTACGCGACCCGTGCAGAAAGTAGTATGGTGGATTATGCGCGGCGTACCGCAACAGCACGAGCGGCAGCGGATGCAGCAGCGCATTTCGCGGTTTTGCAATTGTTTCTTCCGAATAAAGACCGAGAGTTACAATTGGGTGGCACACCGTTGCTATGGGAGTATGAAGGGAAAAAGATCGAGATTCGGGTCATTGGCGAAAATGGTTTGGTGGATATTAATTTTGCTAGTCGTGAGTTATTGGCAGAAATCTTCAAGCAGGTTGGGTTAGCAGATCAAGCGGCAGAAAATTTATTGGATGTGGTGGAAGATTTTCGGGATGTGGATGACCTGAAACGCCTGAATGGTGCGGAAGATGAAGATTATAAACAGGAAGGGCTGGCGTTTGGGGCAAAAGATGCACCGTTTGAGCGCATTGAAGAGTTGCAACAGGTATTGGGAATGACCCCGCAACTGTATCAAGCCCTGACACGTTTTTTGACCGTTAGCTCTGGTTCGGCAGGGATTAACCCGATGTTAGCTTCGCGGCAGACACTGTTGTTGTTAGCAGAAGGGGATGCGGCAAAAGTCGATGCTTACTTGTTAGAGCGTGAGGAAGCTGCCAAAGATGGGCGTTCGGTACAACCAGATTTTGGTCAACAATTTTTGGATAATAGCCAACAGCCCTTGTATCGGATGCAAATTCGAGTCTATACCGATGAAACGTCGCCACCTTATTTTGAGGAGCGTTCTGTGCGTTTAACGCCAGAACAAACTCCACCATTCATTAATTATTTCCGAATCTTGCAAGAGTCTTCAGCACAATTCGGTTAAGCAAGTGGTTTGCTTAATAGTTTGCCTTGTAGCCACGGTTGTAAACAGTTTTGTCCCGCCCGTTCTAAATAGGCAATCGTGCTAAAATACAGCAGGAATAAGAGGATAATGCCGTACATCAGTAATGACTCTGAAGCCTGCAAGTGTTCAGCTACCAACCCTGTGGTTGCCATTAATAGACCCAATAAGCTAGTGAGAGCTAACGTTTGGTATTTATTCAAACCAGCATTCAATAAAATGTGATGCAAATGGTCACGACCAGCAGTAAATGGTGACTGTTGTTTCAATACGCGAGCAATGGTAACACGAACCATATCCATCGCAGGAATAGCCATTAACCATAAAACAGTGATTGGGCGAAAAGCAGATTCAGTGTGTTGTTGCGCTTCAATTTGCGAACCTTGCAGCAATAACCAACAAACACTAAACCCTACAAACATTGATCCAGCATCACCCATAAATACTTTCTGTTTAAATGGGAAAACCAATAAATTGTTTAATAAGTAGGGCAGCAGAGCGATAATAAAGATCACACAGATGCTTAATTCCATTGTATAGCCTGCTCGTTGGAATAAAATGGCTAACGCACCTAAGGTAATAAGCGACATAGTGCCTAGTAGTCCATCGACACCATCAATCATATTAAATGCATTAATAATAGCAATTGCCACGATGATGGTAAAAATGTAAGCAGAGTTTTCTAAATGTACAGTGCCAAAGCTGAATAAATCCCCAAGATCAGTGAGAGCTAAGCCCGTTCCAATACAAAGTGCGAGTGTTAACAGTATTTGGAGAACTAAACGCAGTGCAACAGGTAAATCCTCAGCATCATCAGCCACCCCAATTAAAACAATGCCCAACGAGCACAATAACCAAGCGGTGATGTTTGGTTCAATGGTGAGATTAAATAAGATCGTCAAGCTAATTGATATAAAAATAGATAATCCACCGATTAACGGAACTGCCCCAGTATGTTGCTTCCTGCCTTTTGGGATGTCTAATAAACTAGCACGTCGTGCTACAGGTTTTAATAATAGTAAAGCAAGCCAAGTAATCCCTAGACTTGTCAGAATAGTCGTCGCTGACATACGAACCTCAAATCAATGCTTCTTAAGTAACTATGTAGATGAGGTTTTGGTAATTGCTGGCAAATTGGGTATAAAGTTAGTTTTACTCCCGATAAGTGGTCGTTTATCTTATACAGGCAAAATATTGTAAATATCTTATAAAGGCAGCAATTTTATTAGCAGCGTTTTTATCAAAATACAGCTAATCATCGATTTCGATACGTTCAACGGGAAAACACATTCGTCAAAACAATTTCTGAGTACTATTTGAATAATTGTTAGCTACAACAAGACTGCTGCGCTATTTCACTAAATTTTCGTTTAATTCTTTTACAACTTATAGCGTATGCATCAGGCACTAAAGACAGTGGAGTGTTGAACGTGATGATGAAAGTGTTGCCAACCGCATTGATAGACCAGACCTATGAATTTAAACTACCAAAAGTGGTTACGGTCAATCGTAATAATATTCTGTGCAGATTAAATCAGTCTTTTTCATTTTTGCAAAATTTAAGTGGACACCTAAAGCTGAGTAAAACGCTGCAAGCGGGTTGTTTTTCAGCAATGCGTGAGCATCATCAACGCATTCAATATAAATATTTAGGTGAGTATCTAGCTTACGCTTTGTCGCCACTGCAAAAACTACAGGCCTTAAATAGTCATTATGAATATATTGCCAACCATTTAGTGAATGCAGGTGGTTTGGAAAACGTTCAGCAGGGTATTACGCTATGGTCGCAGCATTATAAACAAGATGTTTTTAGTATTGTATTGGAAATGCCGGAATTAACTTATCGTGAGGGTGAATGGGTTTTAGCTTTTAAAGCGAACCAAACCACGATATTCATGTTAAGCTTTACTATTGTACCAGCGCGTATTATCGAGAAAAATCATTCAGAAATGGCAATGGTTATCGGTGGTGTGCAAGGTGTTGCAGGTTGTTCTGAGTGGATTAAGTTAGCTGCTAAAGCCAATGGTGATATTTTTCCGTCAATTTTATTGTTTACCGCTTTGCAAGCATTGGCTTTATCGTTAGGATTAAATACTATTTTCGCGGTTACTGTGGAAAAACAAATTTCACCTGCCGTGCGTGATCAAGCAGAGCGTTATCTCAATACCTATGATAAGTTTTGGGAGTCACAAGGTGGTTTATTAGCAGATGGTTTTTATAAATTCACTCCGTTACCCGCTGAAAAACCAACGAGTGAATTATCTGGGACACATAGTTCCCGTAGTAAACGCAAACGAGCATTACGCAAGCAATTGCTTGATGACATGTTTAAACGATGTTTAACCTTTTTTAAACCGTGATTAAGAACGGCAACAATAAGACGAATCAGAGATGGTCATGGTATTTTCAAGGCTAGGCTGGAGGTTAAAAATACCTGACCATGTTTGTGTGAAGAACCTACCTAATTGGCGAAATTCTTCTTCGCGGGCACTGCCACGTCGCCATGCTAAGCCGATTTCACGGTAGTTGGCTTGTGGCAATGGCCATAATTTTACTTGTGTTCCCGTCAAAAGTGGTGAATTTCTTACCATTTCGGGTAGAAAAGAGATGCCTAAATCAGCATCAAGCATTTGTACAAGGGTCAAAATGCTACTAGCGGTAAAGCGGCTAACCTTATCTAAATCTTGCAGATGGCAGGCAGATAAGGTGTGGTCGCGTAAACAGTGGCCATCCTCCAATAGTAAGATAGTTTCGGGTTTGAGTTCTTCAAACGTGTAATAGAGAGGCTGTGTATGGTGGGTATCTGCACGGCAGGCAAGATAAAAGTGGTCTTGAAACAGTGGTAGAACTTCGACATTGCGCAGCGCATAGGGCAAGGCAAGAATAATTAAATCCAATTCGCCGCTCATGAGTTTCTCATAGACGCGCTGTGTCATATCTTCATTTAAATATAAACGCAGTTGTGGGTATTTCTGACGTAAGCTAGGCAGTATGTGAGGAAGAAAAAAGGGGGCAATAGTTGGAATAATGCCGACTCGTAATTCACCCGTGAGAAACGCTTGATTACTACGCGCAAGATCAACTAAGTTTTCTAAATCGCGCAAACAGCGTCGCGCTTCATTAGCAATTTGTCGCCCAATATGGGTGATGGTGACGTTCTTATTAGTTCGGTCAACCAATTGAACTTCTAGGGTTGTTTCCAGTTCACGAATAGCAGTGCTAAAAGCAGACTGTGAAACAAAACACGCTTCAGCGGCTTTACCAAAATGTTCATGGGATTCTAGGGCAACGAAATAGCGTAATTGTTTAACAGTCGGCAAATTCATTACCCAAGCTCCCAGCATTTTTTAGTCGACAGGTAGCATAATATGCCATTTTCTACAGCGATGTAACTACTATATCCAATAAGGGAGGCAAAGTGGGCGGGCAATCATCTGAGGAAAAATGTGAATTGTAGTGGGTTATTTGTGTTGCGCGTAGTGAAGTAGGCCACCACGACACGCTGCAAATCCTAACCCAAAAATCATTCCGGCATCTAATAGGTCTTGGTCGGAAACAACGTTGGAGGCTAAACAGGAATACGCACTTTGAATAATTTGTTGCACTAAACGTTCCTGCAACATTTGGCGATTACCCTGCCAAGATTCATTGGAGAGATTAAAGACTTTACCATTACGGTATTTGTAGAAACCGTGGCCTGCCGCTTTTCCCGTTCTGCCTTCACGGATCATGTGATAAAACGTTAGTGGTAACTCTATTCTTAATTTCTTTTCTAACACTTCGCCAATTTGCTGGCAAAAAGCTAAACCAAGTGTATCTGCTAATTCCAATGGACCAAATTGCAAACCAAAATCACGCGCAGCTTGGTCAATAATATTGGCAGGAATACCTTGTTGGTGTAGCCTTATTCCTTCATAAATGTAAGAAAGTAAAATCCTATTGATTAAAAAACCGTGCGAACTTTTAACAGGTAAAGGTAGTTTTCCTAGTGCACCAATGAATTGACAAACACGGGTAATGTGCGCGGCATCCGTATCATGTGGGTCAAAAATAACTTCTACTAGCTTTGTATTGGGTAAAATTTTACTAAAATGCAGTCCTACCAAGCGTTGTGGCTGCCGCATATAAGCGGCAATATCTTCCACTAGAGTGGTAGTTGTGATGCTGATGAGTAATGCGCTTGGTTTGGCTAGTTGTTCAATCTGCAAACAGGATTGTTGTTTTGCAGCAAGATTATCATTAATAGCATCAATGATAATATCCGCATGTTCTATCATGGCATCCGCTGTATTGCCAACGTTTTGCAAGGTAACGTGCCAATTTTGTTGGCGACACCACTCTGCGAGTATTTGTCCAGTTTGGTGTCGCCCAATAATGTGAACGTGTTGAAATGGCGGGGTTTCTGCTGAAGGTGTAAGTGCCCCAAAGGCCTGTAAACGTGCTTGTAACTGCCTGACCCTCAAGAAATTTTGCGTTACTTTTGTAAATAATAATTGTGCAAATGAAATAGCTTCTGCGTCATACAAACATTCAGCCGCTTTTCCATGTTGTTCCCACAAATTAAAAATTGCACATTGTGTTGCAGGGGGAGCGGCTGGATGTACCTGCCGTTTTTTGAATTGGTGGCGAAGTTGATAACCGAGCAATTTGCGAAAGCTCGCAAAACGGGTAAAAAAGCGTGAGAATGAAAAAGCAGGAGGGGGAGAGGCTTGATTGATAATGCGATGTATTTGGGCGGCAATGTCGTGGTGAGGAACGATATATTGGATTAACCCTATTTGCTTTGCTGTTTGGGTATCCAATAATTCGGGGGATAGCATTAATTCCATCGCCCGATGTAGCCCTAGTTTATGGATGGAGCGGTGTATCCCGCCAAAATAAGGGTGTAGGCCAAGTTGAATGGTGCGAAATCCCACTTGGAGGGAGGTAGTTGCCTGCGTTATGCGGTAATCCAACGCTAAGCTCAATTCCAATCCGCTGCCAGTGCAGATTCCGTTCAGTAAGGCGATGGTAGGGAAGGGTAAATCTGCAAATTGTTGGCAGACAGATTGTCCTAACTGACTGTATTCTAAGGCTTGATCGGGTGTTTTAAGGTCGGACAATTGGGTAGCATCAAGTCCAACCGCGAAAGAGGCGGGTTTGGCGGAACGTAAAACCAACGCGCTAGGTTGTTGCTTGCGCGATAACATGCAGGCGTGCGAAAGCTCCTGTAACACGGCAGGGTGTAACGTGTTACAGCTACTGTTTTCGACATCGAGTGTTAGCCACAATACATCATCGTTGTCTGTTTCTAGATGTAGGTGTTGGAAATACTTCATCCAGCCCAATTTGGTTTTCTTTCAAATATCGGGCTGGATAATAGCAGGTTTTGCTTGATGAAAACTGAACTTTCAGGTGGACGAATCAGGCGAAATGATCAGGGATTACCCTGACCATTTGAATCAGGATGGGTGGTGAATTGCGAGCTTTTTAGGCAGGTAAATTGCCCTCTAGCAGAACCTAAAGGGCGAAAAGATTAGCAATAGCGGACTATGCGAAAGGTATTACGCTTTCAAACGCTTGTATTTAATACGTTGTGGATGCAGTTCATTACCATGACGACGTTTGTAGTCTTCTTCGTAGTCACTGTAGTTACCTTCAAACCACGTTACTTGTGAATCACCTTCAAACGCGAGGATGTGTGTGGCAATCCGGTCTAAGAACCAGCGGTCATGTGAAATCACCACCGCGCAACCAGGGAAATTCAGCAATGCTTCTTCCAAAGCGCGCAAGGTTTCCACGTCGAGGTCATTGGTCGGTTCGTCGAGCAGTAATAAATTACCGCCGGATTTGAGCAATTTTGCCAAATGCACACGGTTGCGTTCACCGCCGGATAGGTCACCGATACGTTTTTGTTGCGCTTCGCCTTTGAAGTTGAAACGTCCGCAATAGGCACGCGCCTGAATCTGGTAGCCGTTCACGGTCATAATGTCGTGACCGTCAGCGATTTCTTGGAACACGGTTTTATTCGGGTCAAGATCATCACGCGACTGGTCAACGTAAGCGATTTTGACGGTTTCACCGACACGGAATGTGCCGCTATCCGGTTGTTCTTGTCCCGTAATCAGGCGAAACAGCGTGGTTTTACCCGCACCGTTAGGGCCGATAATACCGACGATACCACCTTTGGGGAGATTAAAGTTGAGGTTCTCGTACAAAACGCGATCACCGAAGGACTTGCTAATGTCGGTGGCTTCGATGACTAAATCACCCAAACGGGGGCCTGGAGCAATGTAGATTTCATTGGTTTCGGCGCGTTTTTGGTAATCGCTGGACGATAACTCTTCAAAACGTTGCATCCGCGCTTTGCTTTTGGCGTGGCGACCTTTGGGATTGGAACGCACCCACTCCAATTCCAACTTCATGGCTTTTTGTCGACCTTGTTCGGCTTTGCTTTCTTGGGCTAAACGGTTTTGTTTTTGCTCCAGCCAAGATGAATAATTGCCCTGCCACGGAATACCCTGCCCACGGTCGAGTTCCAAAATCCAACCCGCTACGTTGTCGAGGAAGTAGCGGTCATGCGTCACAGCAACGACCGTGCCTTGAAATTCTTGCAGGAAGCGTTCCAACCACGCGACGGATTCGGCATCCAAATGGTTAGTTGGTTCGTCAAGAATCAGCATGTCAGGCGAAGATAGTAACAAGCGGCACAGCGCGACACGGCGACGTTCCCCACCCGACAGTTTGGTGACATCCGCATCCCACGGCGGTAAGCGTAGGGCATCGGCGGCAACTTCTAACGTGTGTTCAAGGTTGTGCGCATCGGCGGCTTGCAGAATGTTTTCCAACCGCGCTTGTTCGGCGGCTAATGCGTCAAAATCTGCATCTGGCTCGGCGTAAGCCGCGTAAACCTCATCCAAACGAGCCTGCGCGTCTTTGATGACTTTTAAGCCTTCTTCAACATTACCACGCACGTCTTTGTCTGGGTTTAGTTGCGGTTCTTGGGGTAAATAGCCGATATTGATCCCTGCTTGCGGGCGTGCTTCGCCCACGATGTCGGTATCCACACCCGCCATAATGCGTAGCAAGGTGGATTTACCCGCACCGTTATAACCCAGCACACCGATTTTCGCGCCGGGGAAGAAATTCAGATAAATGTCTTTGAGAACAAAACGGTTCGGCGGGACAACTTTGCCAACCCCGTTCATGGTGTAAATGTATTGTGCCATCCAGTGCTCCTGAGTGCGAAAAATCCCGCTAATGTAAAATCAATAACTGCCCTTACGCAACAATACGGTGACAAGTGTTTTCGTTAGAATGATTAAATCCAGTTCTAACGACCAGTTGCGTACATACCAGACATCCAATTGTATGCGTTCGGCATAACTTAATTCATTTCGCCCACTAACTTGCCACAAACCTGTAATGCCCGGACGTACTAACTGGTAATAATCAAGGTATTCACCATAAGCAGGGATTTCATCCTCAATAATCGGACGTGGCCCAACCAGTGACATTTGTCCGCGTAAGACATTAATCAACTGAGGTAGCTCGTCTAATGATGTTCGCCGTAGAAAATGTCCAATGGGCGTGATTCGCGGGTCATTTTTTAATTTATGGTCACGTTCCCATTCTTCACGAGCTTCTGGATCATTACGCAAGATTTTTTCTAGCTGTTGTGCTGCATCTAAGCGCATGGTACGAAATTTATAAATTTTAAAGACTC
>CAZTUZ010000020.1:0-3693 GCA_964617055.1 uncultured Thiothrix sp. | reverse complement strand
TCTACCATCTTGCCCAACCCGTTTTTGTTTAAAGATGGGATTGCCGTTGCAAGAAATCCAAATCCATGCATACAAGCCCAATAAAAAAGGCAGGAATATGAGTGTTAAAATTAAGGCCAGTGTGAAATCGGTAATTTGTTTAACCGCTCGATCGCTATCATTTAGAAGATTATTGCGGAAAAAGAACATCAAACCTTTTTGATTCGGTGCATTAAAAACTTCGGCGTTAAACGTTGGCATAGAAAGCATATGTGGCAACAAGAGGATTCGTTTAACTTTGTGTTGAATATGATCCATTAAATTAAACGTGCGATCAATATCGGTATCTTCCAACATAATAATTGTTGCGTAGAAATGATCGATGGCAAGAACCTTGGTGATCTCTGTGTCTAAATCCAATGGTGTGTGATGATTAATATTGATTGTGTAACCAATATCAAATCCGAAAGGGTTATTAGGGGCTAACCAACTTTGGGCATCCTCTGTCGTTTTATTATCACAAATGATCAAAACTCGTTCGCGCAGAAAAGAATGGCTCAAGAAGTATTGCTTGAGGTAATGAATCCAAATGGGAAGTAACAGATTTAAGCCAAAAAAGGTGAGGATAATGGAGCGAGAAAAGTGGTCGGATTGCTTTAGTAGCGATAAGAGCGCGAAATTAATGATAAGTCCAATAAGATTGCCTTTGATTAACAACCAACTTTCTGATGTTGTCACCATTCGTCTTGTTAGTAAACGAAGATAGAAAAAAATTAGTAAGTAAACTGGTATCTGCCAAATATATTTGTTTGTTGGATGGTAGTAATAGTCCGTTATGAGTGTTTCAGATAGCGTAACGGCCAAAAATAAATTTACGAATAGTAATAGGGTATATAGTGTGAATTTAAAAATGCCATATTTCATTGGCATGTTTCCATAAGCTGTTTAAGGTGATTCGCTATGTTTGAACGAAACTGTTGGGTGGAAAATTGTTGTGCGAATTGTTGAATAAAATAAGGATCAAAACTATCTTGTCGTTTTTCAAAAACACTAACAGCATTTTTAATGGAGGCTACCGTTTGTTCTGCAAAATGAATCCCTGTTTGACCTGGCAACACTGTTTCGGCTGTTCCGCCTTGATTGAGACAAATGACGGGAGTTCCACAAGCCTGAGCTTCAACTGGAATAATGCCAAAATCTTCCAAAGCTGCAAAAACCAATGCCTTTGCATTTTGCATTAATTGAATAACACTATCATCTTTCTGATACCCTAAAAATTCAATATTAGCGGTGGCTAGGGTTTTAAGTCTGTCTAATTCTGAACCACTACCAACCACAACTAACCGATGTTTGGTATTGGCAAATGCTTGTACAATTAGATCAATGCGTTTGTAAGGTACAAGCCGTGAAAAAGCAAGGTAATAATTTTCTTTTGTACTTTGTAGCTTAAAAGCTTCTGTATTAACCGGAGGGTAGATAACAGTGGCATCACGTTGGTATATTTTCTTAATGCGTTTTTTAATATAGTTTGAGTTTGCGATGAAGTGATCAACACGATAGTGACTTAACACATCCCATTGGCGTAAACGATGCAGAGCATAGCGCAATAACCATGATTTGAATCCCGAATCTAGCTTTGCATCTTGTAAATATTGATGGTACATATCCCATGCGTAACGCATGGGGGTATGACAATAACAAACATGCAGTTGTTCGTGATGGGTTAATACTCCTTTAGCAACCGCATGAGAGGATGAGAGTATTAATTGATAATCACTTAAATCAAATTGCTCGATAGCTAGTGGGAATAAAGGTAAATAGTTGCGAAATTTCTTTTCTGAAAATGGTAATTTCTGAATAAAGCTGGTATGAACGGATTTGCCATCTAATACTTGGGCGCGTTGTTCATTGTTCAGCCAATCTACTAATGCAAAAATATCTGCTTGCGGGTAAAGTGTATTAAACTCAGCAACACATTTTTCTGAACCCGCAACTTCGCTAAACCATTCATGAATTAAGGCTACTTTCATATCAGCGATATTCTATTTAGTTAGTAATCACAAATAGCCTGTTGATAAACTGCAAGCGTTTTTTGTGCGCAATTTTGCCATGTTAATTGTTTGGCGCGTGCTAATGCTTCGCCTTGCAGTTTCTCTCGGAGTTGAATATGTTCCGTGAGGCATTGCATGGCTTGAGTAAGGCCATCAATATCATGAGGGTCAACACTTAAGCCACCTTGTGTCACCACTTCTGGCAAAGAGGAAACGTTCGATACAATGGGTGGCACGCCACAGGCCATTGCTTCTAACGGTGGTAATCCAAAACCTTCGTAAATTGATGGGTATACTAACGTTAATGCACCCGCAGTAATTATTGCTAAATCTGCTCTTGAGACATAACCCAATAATCTGACTTCATTATTTTGTACTAATGAACTAAGTTCGTGATCTATTTCTTGGGTTTGCCAACCTTTGATGCCTGCTAAGACTAAAGGGTAATGTTTTCGTATGGATGAGGGAAGTTTTCGATAAGCGGCAAAGACTAATTTTAAATTCTTGCGGGGTTCTAAAGTGCCCACCGCTAAGAAATAAGAACCATAATGTAAATCGTATTGTGTTAGTATTGCGGCAGACTCTTCAATGGTTTTCGGCTGGAAGTCATGACTTACTCCTAAAGGAATGGCATGAACTTTCTCCGGCTGAATTGTAAAAGTATTAATGATTTCTTGCCGGATGAACTCAGAGTCGGTGATAATGCGTTGACTCTGAGACAGACTGGACTCAATGTGTTTATTCATGGCTTTTACCCGTTCTTTGGGGTGTGTTTCAGGGTAAGTTATCCATGATAAATCGTGTACAGTCAGAACAGTCGGCCCTTGAAATGGCATAATGAGGTAGTTTGGTTCGTGGTAGACATCGAATTTTTGCTTTTTTGCATAAGATCGAAAACGTTGTGTTTGAACCAAACGCCGCAACTCATAAGAAAAAGGTAAATAGTTTCGTGCAAAACTAAATGCTTTTCCTGCTTGCTGTGATGACAATGCTTTAAGCTGTTTGCTCCATGCAACCCCGTAAAAATACTCAATTTCGAGATCAGAGTTTTTTGCTAACTCTTGGGCTAAATGCAGTATGTATTGGCCAATACCTGTCAGTGGTGATAGTAAAGGTGTTGTATTTAAAGCGAGTTTCATCGGGTTATCGGTTTTCTAACATCCAACTTAGGGTTTCTTGTAAACTGCGATGCTGAATTGTGCCAATTGCTTTTTCCAGTTTAGTCGGAGAACCACTAAGCCGTTGAATTTCATTTGGTCGAACAAATGCTGGATTCACCTCAACATTGATAGAGTGTCCAGTTATTGTTGTTAGTGTGCTAATAACATCACGAAGTTTAATAGGTTGGCCGGAGCATACATTGTAACGCTCGCCAACTTCACCCATTTCTAACAGTTTTAAATAAATATCACATACGGTACGAACATCATTGAATTCGCGTTCAACGTCAATATTGCCTAATTCAATGCTTGGTAACTTTTGAGCAAAATGACGGATAATTTTGGGGATAACAAAACGTTCATCATGCCCTACACCTGTGTAATTAAAAGGGCGTGTAAAAACAACTGGAAGCTTTTGGCAATAGGTACTTGCCATATGTTCCATCGCTAATTTACTCATTGCGTAGTGATTAACTGGAGCAGGGCAAATCTCCTCACTGATA
>CAZTUZ010000019.1:0-23631 GCA_964617055.1 uncultured Thiothrix sp. | reverse complement strand
GTACATTGGTGATTAATGCTGATGGTACTTACACTTACACGCCAAATGCCAACTTTAATGGTACGGATTCCTTCACCTACGAAGTTTCCGACGGTAACGGTGGCAAAGATACCGCAGTTGTTACCATTACAGTCACCGCCACGAATGACAGCCCTGTCACTAACAATGACACCGCAACGGTGGGTGAAGATGGCATCCTTGCAGGCTCAAGCTTATTAGGCAATGATACCGACCCTGACGGCGATACGTTGACCATTAACACCACACCCGTTACCACACCCACCAACGGTACGGTAACGATTAATCCTGACGGTACTTACACTTACACACCGAATCCAAACTTCAATGGCACGGATTCCTTCACCTATGAAGTTTCTGATGGCAAAGGCGGCACAAGCACTGCAACCGTCACCATTACGGTTAGTTCCACAAACGATTTGCCTGTCGCCAGTGATGATAACTTTAATGGCGCAGAAGACACGGCACTAAATGGCACAACCGTTTTGGTCAACGACAGCGATGCGGATGGCGATACTTTAACCATCAATACCACGCCTGTGGTTGCACCAACCAATGGCACATTAGTATTGAATGCCGATGGCACATTTACCTACACACCCAATGCGAACTTCAACGGCACGGATTCCTTCACTTATGAAATCAGTGACGGTAAAGGTGGCACAGATACAGCGGTCGTAACGTTGACCATTGTAGCCAGCAATGATCTGCCAGTTGCTAACGACGATACGGCGACGCTCAATGAAGATGGCATCCTCAATGGTTCAACCCTACTGAACAATGATGTGGACAACGATGGCGATACTTTAACCATTAATACCACGCCTGTCACCGCACCTACTAACGGCACTGTAACAATTAATGCCGACGGTACTTACACTTACACACCGAATGCCAACTTCAACGGTACAGACTTGTTCACCTATGAAGTATCCGATGGCAAAGGCGGCACAGATACGGCCACCGTCACAATCACCGTTACTGCCGTAAATGACAACCCAACGGCGGCGAATGACAGTGCAACAACCAGTGAAGACACCCCTATTACAGGCACAACCTTATTGGGGAATGACAATGATGCCGATGGTGATACTTTAACCATTAACACCACGCCTGTTACTGCACCAACCAACGGTACAGTGGTGATCAATGCTGATGGTACTTACACCTACACGCCAAATGCCAACTTCAATGGTACGGATTCGTTCACCTACGAAGTCAGCGATGGCAATGGCGGTACGAATACGGCTACTGTCACCATTACAATCAGTGATAGCAACGACATTCCGGTTGCGGTGAGCGACACAGGCACAACCGCAGAAGACACCACGCTCAATGGCACAACCGTCTTGGTAAATGACACCGATGCTGACGGCGATACATTGATCGTTAATCCAATCCCGATTGTAGCTCCTACTCATGGTACAGTGGGTTTGAATACGGACGGCACTTACAGCTATACCCCAAATGCCAACTTCAATGGTACAGACACCTTCACTTATGAAGTGTTGGATGGCAATGGCGGTTCAAGCAATGCGGTTGTCACCATCACTATCACACCTGTGAATGACACACCTGTTGCCAATGCGGACACTGCCACGACGTTGGAAGATCAACCGCTAACAGGCACAACGGTACTGGCGAATGACACCGATGCGGATGGCGATACCTTAACCGTCAATACCACGCCCGTTACATCACCAACTAACGGTACATTGGTCTTGAATGCGGACGGCACTTACACTTACACGCCAAATGCAAACTTCAATGGTACGGACGCTTTCACCTATGAAGTCAGCGACAGCACAGGTGCAAAACACACCGCCACTGTAACCATCACTGTTGGGGTAGACAATGACGTACCTGTAGCCACAGCCGATACGGCTAGCGTGGATGAAGATACCGAGCTGAAAGGCACAACAGTCTTAGCAAACGACACGGATGCGGATGGCGACGCTTTAACCGTCAACACCACACCGATTGTTGCTCCTAGCAATGGCGCGTTGTTGTTGAATGCAGACGGTACTTACAGCTACATGCCGAATCCACACTTCCACGGTACAGACTACTTTACCTACGAAGTCACTGATGGCAAAGGTGGTATGACCACTGCTACCGTCACCATTACCGTCAACAGCGTGAATGACGTACCCGTTGCCAGTGACGATTCCGCTACCACCAACGAAGACACACCATTCAGTGGCAGCACGGTATTAAGCAATGACGTGGATGATGATGGCGACAAGCTCACCATTAACACCACACCAAGCGTTGCACCAACTAATGGTACGCTGGTGATTAATGCCGATGGTACTTACACCTATACACCGAATGCCAACTTCCACGGTACAGACTCCTTTACCTACGAAGTCAGCGACGGTAACGGTGGTAAAGATAGCGCGACCGTTACCATTACGGTTAATGCTGACAACGACATTCCTGTCGCTGTTGACGATACCGCCACTACCGATGAAGACAAACCCATCACAGGTGCAAGCTTGTTAGGGAATGACACGGATGCGGATGGACAAACACTAACCATCAATACCACACCTGTTGTGCCACCAGCGCATGGCACAGTGGTTATCAATGCCGACGGTACTTACACCTACACACCGAATGCGAACTTCAATGGTACGGATACCTTCACCTACGAAGTCAGCGACGGTAACGGAGGCAAAGACACAGCGGTCGTCACACTCACCATTAATGCCGTGAACGACAGCCCAGTTGCCAACGATGATACAGCCACCGTCATGGAAGACATTGTATTAAACGGCACAGTCATGACCAATGACAGTGATGTGGATGGCGACAAACTCACCGTCAATACCACCCCTATCGCCGCGCCAGCCAATGGCACATTGGTACTGAATGCGGATGGTACTTACACTTACACGCCCAACAAAGATTTCAGCGGTACAGACAGCTTTACCTACGAAATCAGCGATAGCAACGGCGTGAAAGATACGGCGGTGGTGAGCATTAGCGTTACGCCAGTGAATGACGCACCGTTGATTACCTCTGACATTAACGTAACCTTTGCTGAAAATGGCACGGGCACAGTGTTGGATGTGCAATCCACTGATGACAACGACGCAGAAAGCAAAGGGTTGACCTATAGCTTATTGCCCGTCATGGATGGCGCAGTATTTACCATTGACCCTGTAACAGGCGCGATTACCTTCAAAGCCGCACCAGACTACGAAGCCCCCAAAGATGCCAATGCAGATAATGCTTACTTAATCATGACCCGCGTGTGTGACAGTGGCAACCTGTGTACGGATCAACTGGAAGTTATCGTCGTTACTAACGTGATTGAAACACGTCCGCCCGTAATTACCAGTACAGTCGTCAACACCCCTGAAAATAAAACCTTCGTCACGACCGTCGCGGCAACCGACCCCGATGCCAGTGATACCCTAACCTACTCGATTACGGGTGGTACGGATGCGAACTTGTTCACCATCGACCCAACCACGGGTGAACTGCAATTCAAAACCGCACCGGACTTCGAGAACCCAACTGATGCCGACAAGAACAATGTCTACGACGTTGTGGTTAGCGTCTGGGACAATACCGCGCCGGATCATACCGACTCGCAAGCCCTGAAAGTCACGGTAACGGATGTCAATGAAAACACAGCACCAACCATTAGTTCAGATGGTGCAGGTGATACCGCCAACATCACCATTACCGAAGACACCAGCAGTGTTACCACGGTACAAGCGAACGATGCACAGAACGACACCCTGATTTACAGCATCAGCGGTGGCGATGACGCAGCACTGTTCCAGATTGATCCAAGCACTGGCAAGTTAAGTTTCAAAACCGCACCGGATTTTGAAAGCCCTACCGATGCCAACAAGGACAATCAATACGTTGTCACCGTGAAAGCGCAAGACCCATCTGGCGCAAACGATACGCAAACCCTCACCATTAGCGTGACCAATACAGCGGATATCCGCCTACGCGTTCGCGGCTTCTTAGAAGGTGCTTACGTTAGTTCCGCAGGCATGATGCAAGACCAATTGCGCAGCCTGGGCTTACTGCCATTAGCGCAACCGTACACAGCGACACCGTTTGCCTACGCCGGAACAGAAACCACCAACACGACACAACTTGCCTTAACAGGCAATGATGCTCCGGTTGACTGGGTACTGGTGGAACTGCGTGACGCAACCAAACCTGCGACCCGTGTTGCGGCATTCGCTGGTTTGTTACAACGTGATGGCGATGTTGCGGATGCTGCAACGGGTAATACCCTGCTCGCATTGGATAACATTTCAGCAGGTTCGTACTACGTTACCTTGCGTCATCGCAACCACTTAGCAGTGACAACGGGAGCAGCGGTTGCGTTGTCATCCAGCACACCTGCGATGGTGGATTTCACCAAAACAGCGACAGTCACTTTGGGGACAAATGCGCGATTAGCGGCGGATGATACCACCTCCTTAATGTGGGCAGGTGATGCCAACCAAAACGACACGGTTATTGCCAATGGCCCTAGCAATGACACCAACGCTGTACTGGGTGCGGTGCTAACAGCAGCCGAGAACACACTCGCCAACAGCAACTTCCGTCTGAATGGTTATGCCGTTTCCGACTTGAACATGGATGGTATTACCATCTTTGCCGGTCCAAGCAATGACATTAACCTCATGTTGGGCAATGTGTTACTGCACCCTGCCAATGTGAACACGGCAGCGAACTACATTATCAACGGCTCTTTGCCGAAATAATCTATTCGTTACCTACGTTGCACCAGAAGGCCTGAATCTTAGCAGATTCAGGCCTTTTTTGATTATTTTTCACCCGAACTGATTGCCACAATAACAACCACTTATCTGGACATTATTGCCCATAGTCACTTATTCATCAAAAATATTACCCGTATCATTTCTGGTAACATTCATCGATACAGCTTCGATAATGAAAAATAAATACGAGGGCTAAAATTATGAAGCGATATTCATTAGGGCCACATAGGGGGCATCCCCCTACCTGCGCCCATTTAAAAACCGTTATTGCCTTACTCCCATTACTTGCCGCTGGTAATGCTTACGCGGCCTCACCTGGGGGGATTAGTTCCGGTTTAACAGCGTGGGTAAAAGCCGATGCAGGTATCAATACCAACGAAGGAGGAACAGTTTCCACTTGGACCGACCAATCCAGCAATGCCTATCACCTCACCCAAGCCACCAGCACCGCACAACCATTATATTACGGTAACACCAGCGGTAAACTCCTTAACTTCAACCCTGTTCTAGTTTTCGATGGCAGTAACGATTTCCTGCGCAATGCCAATACCTTAATGAACAGCGATTCCGCCTATACCTACCTTGCTGTCGGTACGGACGAAGATACCGGAACAGGCTACCGTAAACTGTTCGGGGCGGAATATTACGTCGACTACTTTGGGTTGTATAAACAAGGTGGTGCAACGGGCGATAACGGTTGGATTCCTTACGCAGTTGGCGGACAGTCGCACAGTGCGCCCTATATCGGCGACCGTGGCAGCATGGGTAAAGGCACGAAATACTCAGCGTCGGGCGGGGCAAATGGTTATTGGAATGGCACAAACTATACCAGCGATAGCCGTACCGCGACTGTTCAGCCACAAATCGTCGGCTATATGTCGCAAAACAGTGCCACGACCGACCGTTTTTTCACTTGGACGGATGGCTATAAAGACGACCCGAATTGGAGCCCCATTAAAGACGGCCTCATTTACCGCAATCAATTCCACAAACAAGTTGCGTTAGGGGCAGATGTCCATTTCGATGGTGCAAACTACGAACACTGGAAAGAGCGCATTCCTGAATTTCTTGTCTACAACCGCCAATTAACCGATGCAGAAATGGCACAAGTGAACACTACTTAGCCATAAAGTACGGTGTAACATTGGGTCAAGGCAATGGCAGTGTTGGCAATAATGGTAATGCTTACAACTACGTTGCTAGTGATGCCAGTGTCCTGTGGGATGCCACCGCAAATAATGCCTATGCCTATAACATTACCGCTATTGGTAGAGACGATGCTTCGGCATTGAATCAAAAGCAGTCACAATCGGTGAATACCGGATTCCAACCTGTGATTGGGTTGGGTGATATTGCAGCTTCTAATAGTGCGAATACCCAAACGTTTGCAGCAGACAAAAGCTTTCTCGCGTGGGGCAGCACGAACGATGCCGCGACGTTCGGTATAGATTATACCCCAACGTCTTACACCCCACCGTCGGGGTATTTTCGTTTGAGCCGTGTCTGGAAAGTCCAAGAAACAGGTAATGTCGGTACGGTTAAAATCAAAGGGCCGGGCAATGCCAATTTATTGTTGGTAGACAATGATGGCGACTACACCAACGGCGGTACAACAGAAGTGCCGTTAGTGGGTGGCATCGGCACGGTTGATTTTAGCAGCGGGCAATACTTTACCTTCGGTGCAGAAGCAACAGCACCAGGCGGGGTTGCTGCCAACCTTGGACTTTGGTTAAAAGCCGATGCGGGAACATCCACCACAACAGAAGGCGCGGATGTCACCGAATGGAAAGACCAAAGTTTGGTGCAAAACGATGTCAGCCAAAGTGTTACAACACGTCAACCCAACTTTGTCAGTAATGGCATGAACTTTAACCCAGCGATTGACTTCGCTAATGGACAAGTCCTAAGTGCCATTAATGCGGGGAACAAAACCATCCCCAACCAAACAGACCCTGTAACAATGGTTGCCGTTTCCACTAACCGTCAAACCGCAGGTGGTTACAAAACCTTGGTTTCCTTCTCTGGCGCATTGGATTACCCATCCATGCACTGGTATAACAAAGAAGCGAATATCTACATTGATAGCATAACCACCTTACACATGTCCCACTCGACAGCCGTCGAAATCAATACCCCAACCATCATGCATTCACGGGCAAATAATGCTGACCCAAAAAATGTACGTTTGGGCTATAACGGTTTGAGCAATGTGCAAACCTTCACAGGGGCAGATGGTTCATTCCCAGCATCCAGCAGTACGAATTTATTGTCGATTGGTGGCGAAACGGATGCCGCAGGCGAACCCTTAGACGGCTTGATGACCGAAAGCATTGTCTACAATCGTGACCTGACCGATGTGGAAATGCAGCGTGTCAACAGCTACTTAGCGGTGAAATACGGCATTACGCAATCCGATAATTATCTGGCGAGCGATGGCACAACCGTTATTTGGGATAAGTCTGCCAACAGCACTTACCATAATAACGTTGCGGGTATTGGGCGTGATGATGCTTCGGCATTGAATCAGAAACAATCCAAATCGGTTAATACAGGTTTCCAACCCACCCTCGGTTTGAGCAATATTGCCGCCACCAACGCACTCAATAGCAATTCTTTTGTGGACAATCGCAGCTTCCTTGTCTGGGGTAGTGACACGGGTGCGACCGATTTCAACACCGCTTACGCTCCCAACAGTTACACACCTGCTGGCGGTTTCTTCCGCATGGCGCGGGTTTGGAAAGTGCGAGAAACGGGCACGGTTGGCACGGTTGCGATTCAAGCTCCTGTCAAAGCCAACCTTTTGTTGGTCGATGACGATGGTAACTTCACCAATGGCGGCACAACCGAAGTTGCCTTAACCGACGGCTTAGGCAGTGTGGATTTCAGCAATGGGCAATATTTTACTTTCGGTTCGGAACTCGTCGCCCCAGGCGGCGTAACCAATGCCCTGAGTTTATGGACAAAAGCGGATAAAGCAGGCTGTAGTACGGGGTCAAACTGTAGCGCATGGTTGGACTATTCCCCGAATAACAATGACGTGGAAGCTGTCGGCACACGCACATTGAAAGCGGCAGATGCCAATCACAACTACCAGCCTTTCTTCGATGGCTTCTCTTCCACCAGTTTCTTTAAGGATATGAGCAGTTCACTGGCGGCAGAAAGTGTCTTTACCACCAAAGAAACCACCGTCTTTGCCGCTGTGCGCCCGAATGCTTCGGGTACGGGGCGTATCGTTGGTATTGATAACGACGATAATTTTTCCGCAGAACCAGGGCTTTCCATTAGTACAGGAAAACCGAACTATTACCGTTATTGGAATACCACCGCTGACCGTACTTCCACAGATGCGGCAACCCCTAATCAATCTGCGATTTTTGATTACCGCACGAATGGCAGCGAGTTGAAAATCGGCTTGAGCGGTAAAGATTACAATAGCACCGTCACCGCAGGCAGCGGGATGTGGGGGGATATTCTCACTATCGGTTATGGTACTTGGAATATTAATGGGGCATTCCCTGGCGATATTCAGGAAGTTGTGTGGTACAACACCAACCTGACGGATATTCAACGTCATCAAGTGCAATCTTATCTCGCCTTGAAATACGGTATTTCCCTCAGCCAAACGGCTGCCCAAGATTACTTGGCATCCGATGGCACAACCAAAATGTGGAATGCCAATACCGCAGGCAGCTACAACAATAATATTGCAGGCATTGGGCGTGATGACGCTTCTGGTTTGAACCAGAAACAATCCAAATCCGCGAATATTGGCAGTGTACTGGCAATGGGTTTACACGAAATCCAAAGCAGCAATGCGGAAAACACCATTAGCTTCGGCAGCAACAAAAGTTTCTTGACGTGGGCAGACAATGGTTTGAGCGCGACCACAACCGTGGCACTGAATACCAGCAGTTGTGCAGCACCTGGGGTAGCGGACAAGCGGATTGAGACAATCTGGCAAGTGCAAGAAACCAGCAATGTCGGCTCAGTCGAAATCATGGTGGATAGCTTACCGTTTAATACCAGTTACACGACTTACATGCTGGTTTCAACGGATGCGACCTTTGCTACTTACGATGCCATCCCGATGACAGCTACCGTAGACGGTAAATTCACCGTGGATTACGACTTCCCTGCTAATACAGCCGTTTACATTACTTTTGCAGGTAATACAGCCTTACCCAATAACGTTTGTACCAGTGGTGATAAATCCATCGACTGGTTAGACGAAGGCTGGGCATGGGGTACGAATACCAAAAGCATTACCAAAGATGATATGACATTCGACTTCAGCATAACTGCGGGTGGTGATGATATTTGGTTAGGCAAAGCGGGGAACTTAGGCTGGCAACAAGGCGACTGGTATCCAGCTCGACATTGGAAAAGCCTGTGGATACCGCGTTGGTCAACCCAAACCCAAGCAGCCCAACCCATTACCTTCACCATGACCATGAACAAACCCGCTATGGGCCTTAGTCTGGAAGTGTGTGATGTGGATGCGTATTTGAACCGCGACCATTTGACCATTAACGGCAAACTCAATGGCACAACCGTTGCGCCGAAATTGTCATTGGCAAAATCACCCATCTTCAGTAATTTAGGTTGGACAGCGACCTTGCCTTCTGCCAATGAAGCGCGTGGCGGCCCGATGGGTTGGGACTGTTTAAACCCCGGTCGTGTCTTCATTGACTTTGACCGTCCGGTGGATACGGTCACGATTGACTACACCTTAGACGTAACCCACAACCTGTCGAACCTGTTCAATGACATTCAAGTGAAAGGCATTGATGTGCAATGCGCCACCACAACCGTCACCAAACCAACAGCGGATAATTTGTACATTCGCAAACGTGTCGCGGGTGGTAGCAAATACGTTGGCGACCAATTCACCTACAAATTCGAGCTGGAAAACTTAGGTTGCGCGGCAAAAACCGTCGACTTAAATGACACCTTACCAGATGGTTTAACGTGGGTGGATGATTCCTTTAGCACCAGTTTAGCCACAGCGAATACCAATGATTACAAAAACGGGAAAGCATTCAGCACCACTGTTACTGTACCGCCGGGTAAATCGTTCGTCATGCTGGATGCTAAAGCCACCGCAACAGGCACTTACAATAACCAAGCAGCCGTTGCCATTAATGGGAATACCTACTTATCCGACGACCCTGCACAACCTGGTTATGCTGATACAACCCCCGTGGTGATTAGCACCCAACCGTATCCTGATGCAAAAGTCAGTTTGGCAATGAGTGTCGATAAAGCCACCGTCTTACAAAATGGTACATTTACTTACACCGTGACCTTCAACAATACCGAAGCGTCTGCCGTGAAAGTGAATCTGAAAACCACCGCGTGGGCGGGTTCAAGCTTTGTTGCTAACTCCTTGAATAATACGCTTGGCGGTACAGTCATTGGTAATTACGCGGCGGATAATAACCTGCAAATCATGGGCATTACCGTTCCAGTGGGCACATCCACCATCACCATTCAAGCCAACAGCAATAGCCTTGCCGCTGGTACAGAACTGGTAACGCACGCGGAAATCACGCCGGAAGATGCGCCAACAGCTTACATGCCGCGCCCGATTAACTCCAATGACACCAAAGTCACGGTTATTACCGCCAGTTGCGGCAATAGCACGGTTGAATCAGGCGAATTCTGTGATGATGGCAACACCAGCGCAGGCGACGGCTGTTCCAACAGTTGTGCACTAGAAAGCGGTTATATCTGTAAAACCGATACCAATGGCGACGCGGTGTGTGACACGGGCGGTACGGGTTCTGTTATGGCTGACCCGAATGCCGATACCGACGGCGACGGCTTAACCAATTCCCAAGAGCAAACCTTAGGGACTGATCCGAACAAAGCCGATACCGACGGCGACGGTAAAAACGACAAGGTTGAAGTCGGCGCAAATCTTGCCAGCCCAACCGATACCGACAGCGACGGCAAAATCGACGCGCTCGAATCCGTTATCCTTGATAGCGACAATGACGGCACGGTGGACGAACTGGATGCAGACTTGCAAGACACGGATGGCGATGGTTTAACCGACGCTGACGAAGCAACATTAGGCACTGATCCAAACAACAAAGACACCGACGGCGATGGCGAAGACGACAAAACCGATGTTGCCCGCATTGTTTACAGCCCGAAAGATACCGATGGCGATGGTAAAAACGACGCTATCGAATCCGACGATGCGGACGCAGACAATGACGGCGTGGTCAACGAACTGGATGCGGATGATAACGATCCAAACAATGATTCCGATGGTGACGGCTTAGGCAACATCAGCGAGAAAACATTGGGCACAGACCCGTTAAAATCCGACACTGACGCAGACGGTGAAGATGACAAAACCGAAATTGGCAGCGACTTACAACACCCGAAAGACACCGATGGCGACGGCAAAAACGATGCTATCGAATCCGACGATGTAGACGCAGACAATGATGGCGTGGTCAACGAACTGGATGCGGATGATAACGACCCGAACAATGATTCCGACGGCGACGGTTATGGCAACCTTGACGAGAAAAATGCAAGTGCTGACCCATTAGACCTAAATAGCACACCCAACACTGCACCCAATATCGATGCAGCCACCAGTGTTAGCTACGCGGAAAATGGCACGAACAGCGTATTAGACGTGAACGCCACCGACAACAAAGATAGCGAAGGCGCAGGCTTAACCTATCAATTGGATAGCTCGGTTGTGAGCGACAATGCCGCGTTTAATATCGACAGTGCAACGGGCGTTTTAACGTTCAAAGCCTCGCCTAACTACGAAGCCCCCACCGACATGAACAAAGACAATGCTTACATTGTGTTTGTGAAAGCGTGTGACAGCGGCAATCTGTGCGACTCCCATGTGGTTATTGTTACTGTCACCAGCGTGGAAGAAAAAGTGCTGGAATACAGTATTCGCCGTGATGCGGGTTCTAACCGTTACCGCGTGTTCATGCGTCCGCAAACCACACCCGTTACCAACCAAAGTCTGACAGGGCAAATTACTTTGAAAGTGCCACACACCGCGGGTGCTGATCAATTCGCCGTGAATGACCTGACCAGTACCGTTGGTGGCGTAACGTGGGCGCAAGATTCACGCAGCAATGCTCCTAGCGAAGACAATAGCGTGGATTATTTATCCTTTAACTTCCAAGCCAACCCCAATAGTGCGTTTAACTGGCAAGCCGGACAAGAAATCGAGGTGTTTAACTTCACCAACGACAAAGCCTGTACCGGACAAGTCAGTGTCATGAGTAACAGCGATGCGTTTAATACCTTGCCAAACTCGGTGAATAGCAACCCTGGCAACCAATTCAATAACATGGGTTGGGGGCCTGCGAGCGAAAACCATTACTTGGGCAATTACGGTACGGCACAGGATTGCACCTTGAGCAGCGGTTTAAAACTGCAAGTACACGCCTTCTTACAAGGGGCTTACAACAGCAGTACAGGCTTAATGCACAATCAGTTGGCAACGGTGGGCGTGTTACCTGACAACCAACCGTATACCACAGCACCTTGGGTTTATAACGGGACAGAAACGCTTTCTTCCACCGTAAAAGGCTTAACAGGCAATGATGCTGTAACGGATTGGGTTTTGGTGGAAATCCGCCATGCACTCTTACCCGTTACCGTTGTCGCCAGCAAAGCTGCGGTGGTGCAACGTGATGGCGACATTGTGGATGCGGATACTGGCGATACCACCTTGAATTTTAGCAACCTCAGTGCAGGGAACTATTATGTCACGGTGCGCCACCGCAACCATTTGGGCGTAACCACCCAAGTGCCATTGGCATTATCCAGTAATGCAGCCACTTTAGTGGACTTCACTGCGCCGACAACAGATGTGTTTGGTACTTACGCTCGTTTGGATAGCGCGAATGTTTCGCTAATGTGGGCAGGCGATGCGAACACCAATGACAGCGTCATTGCTAATGGCATTGATAATGATCCTAACCTCATTTTGGGTACACTGCTTATGTACAACGCAAATACCGAGGCTAATGTGAACTATCGTCTCAAGACGTATTCCGATGCCGACATCAATATGGATGGCTATGCCATCTACGCAGGCCCTAACAATGACATTAACCCGTTATTAGGTAACGTATTGTTGCATCCGAGCAATACTAACTTTGCGGCGAACTTCATTGTATTAGGTAATTTACCTAAATAAACACGGTATTTAGGCTACCACTGAGGTTATCTTGGTGGTACGCCTAATTTCTCGACAAGTCTTAACCACTCATCAATAAACCATGTTAATTAATCTGATATAAGTTACAATCCTAAAACCCTATGTCGAATCAATTACAATAACTATCCAGAGGAAATAACGAATGTATACTAATAAATCCTTCCGCCAAACCATGGCTTTAATGCTCTCGATGACGCTGGCCACCTGTGCTTGCAGTGCGTTTGCTGCAAAAGATAAAGATAACACATCCGACGCTGCTCAAGCAGCAGAAGCAGCCACAGCCGCCAGCCAAGTGTTGGAATACAAACTGGCTTTAGCAGAAGATGGCAAAACCTATCAGGTTGTCATGAAACCAGCCGCCACGCCTAAGCCGGATTTGAGCCTCACCGGACAAGTGACTATCAAAGTTCCACACGGGACAGATTTCAAAATCGCTGGTTTAACCAGTATCGTTGAAGGTTCTAACTGGGTAGAAGCTTCGCGCGTTGCAGCACCAAGCGAAGATGCTAATAGCGATTACATTTCCTTTTCATTTGTTGGTTTACAAGGCGGTAGCGCACGCAATTACAAATGGGAAGAAGGTAAAGAACAAGTGATCTTTACTTTCCAAAACGAAGGCGGTTGTATTGATGGCGTTAGTTTAATGGCCAGCGATGACCCTTTTAATGTCACTCCAAACTCTGCTAATACCAACCCTGGCAACCAATTCACCAATCTAGGCTGGGGATCTGTCAGTGACAATAACTACAAAGGTAATTACGGCGACCCGATTGTTTGCCCTAAATAAGTTCCCAGTGGGAATTGTTGGATAGTTATTGCCACCTAAAGGCTTGCCACTGATAACACGACCGATGTGGCAAGTTTTGCAGGGGATTTTATCTCGTTAATTATAAAAATCATCTATAGAGAGTCAAACCATGCAGTCCAAAAAACTCCGCACTTACCTCGGACTCAGCGCCTCGGTAATGCTGCTCGCAGGTAACAGCGCGTGGGCAGCCCAGACATTGGAATACAGCATTCGTTGGAGCACCACGGATGACCGTTACCACGTTTACATGAAGCCGACCACCACACCGTCGCCCAAAGACATGAGCATGACGGGCCAAGTTACAATCCGCGTACCGCATGGTGCGGGTACAAATTCTTTCGTCGTGGATGACCCACAAAGCGCAATAGCCAACACCATTTGGTCGAATGACTCACGCGCGGACGCACCGACGGAAGACCCCACCGTTGATTACGTTTCCTTTAGTTTAACAGCGATTAAATCCAATGCGTTTGCTTGGCAAGCAGGCGTTGAAAAAGAAGTCTTCAGCTTCCGTAACAGTGCAGCCTGTTTAGGCCCTGTGGAACTGATGGATAACACCGACCCATTCAACCAATTGCCCAACTCTGTCAATCCCAACCCTGGCAACCAATTCACCAACTTGGGCTGGGGAACACAAGCCGACAATAACTATCTGGACAACTACGGCACGGCTGCTGACTGCCGCGCGAGTAATGATACTGACGGTGATGGTATTAAGGACGGTGTAGAAACATCGATTGGTACTGACCCAAATAATGCGGACTCCGACGGTGATGGCATCAGTGATGGCACAGAAGTTGGCAATGTCAACACCCCAACCGACTCCGATGGCGATGGCAAAATCAATGCACTCGACAGCGACGATGATAACGACGGCGTTCTCACCAAAAATGAAAACTACAATGGCGGCACACCCGCTGATGATGACACCGACAAAGATGGCAAACCGGATTATTTAGACACTGACGATGACGGCGATGGTGCACTGTCCTCCGCAGAAAACAATGACCCGAACGCTGATGGCTCGCCTACCGATGCTAAAGATTCAGACGGTGATGGTACTCCCGACTATTTGGATACAACCGACAACCGCCCTGACGGTGACAATGACGGCGTTAAAGATGCAGACGATCTAGACGACGATAACGACGGTATTTTGGACACTGCCGAAGGTAATGGCACACTAGATACCGATAAAGACGGCAAACCAGACAGCCTAGACACCGACAGCGATGGTGACGGCGTACTCGACAGCATCGAAGGTAATGACGCAAACCACGACGGCAAAGCCGACATCACGCCAACAGGTACAGATACCGACAAAGACGGGGTGGATAACGCTTTCGACCCCGATAACGGAGGCACAACAGCCACATTGCCTGACCAAGACAAAGACGGCCTGCCAGACTTCCAAGACCGTGACGATGACGGCGATGGCCTGCCAACCAGCGCAGAAGACGCGAACACCGATGGCGATAAAAATCCATCGACCAACTTGACGGACACCGATGCAGATGGTATCCCGAACTACTTGGATAGCGATGATGATGGCGACGGCAAATTGTCCAATGCTGAAAGCAATGACCCGAACAAAGACGAATCCCCCGCTGATGCAGTAGATACCGACGGTGATGGCAAACCGGATTATTTGGATGCAAACGACACCGATGGTCCATTAGCAGACCCAGACGGTGACGGTGTAAACAACGGCGACGAAACCAAAGTCGGCACTGACCCGAACAATCCTGACACTGACGGCGACGGCATTGACGACAAAACCGAAATCGGTACAGACCCGAACAAACCAACCGATACCGACGGTGACGGCAAAGTTGATGCTTTAGACACTGACGATGACAACGATGGCGTTCTCACCAAAAACGAGAACTACAACGGCGGTACACCAGCCGATGACGACACCGATGGCGACGGTAAACCCGACTATTTGGACACCGACGATGACGGTGATGGCAAATTATCCAATACCGAAAGCAACGACCCGAACGCAGATGGCAGCCCTGCGGATGCAGTTGACACCGACGGCGACGGCAAACCCGACTATTTGGATGCAAATAATACCGACGGACCAAAAGGCGACCCAGACGGTGACGGCGTTACCAACGAAGACGAAACCAAAGTTGGCACTGACCCGAACAACCCTGACACCGACGGCGACGGCATTGACGACAAAACCGAAATCGGCACTGACCCGAACAAACCAACCGATACCGACGGTGACGGCAAAGTTGATGCTTTAGACACTGACGATGACAACGATGGCGTTCTCACCAAAAACGAGAACTACAACGGCGGTACACCAGCCGATGACGACACCGATGGCGACGGTAAACCCGACTATTTGGACACCGACGATGACGGTGATGGCAAATTATCCAATACCGAAAGCAACGACCCGAACGCAGATGGCAGCCCTGCGGATGCAGTTGACACCGACGGCGACGGCAAACCCGACTATTTGGATGCAAATAATACCGACGGACCAAAAGGCGACCCAGACGGTGACGGCGTTACCAACGAAGACGAAACCAAAGTTGGCACTGACCCGAACAACCCTGACACCGACGGCGACGGCATTGACGACAAAACCGAAATCGGCACTGACCCGAACAGCCCAACCGACACAGATGGCGATGGCAAAGTCGACGCTTTGGATACTGACGATGACAACGATGGCGTTCTCACCAAAAACGAGAACTACAACGGCGGCACGCCAGCCGATGATGATACCGATGGCGACGGTAAACCCGACTATTTGGATACCGACGATGACGGTGATGGTAAATTATCCAACACAGAAAGCAACGACCCGAATAAAGATGGCAGCCCTGCGGATGCGGTAGATTCTGACGGTGATAGCAAACCCGACTATTTGGATGCAAACGACACCGACGGCCCATTAGCCGACCCAGATGGTGATGGTTTAACCAACGACCAAGAAAGCAAATTAGGCACTGACCCGAATAATCCTGATAGCGATGGTGATGGTTTATCCGACGGCGTAGAGGTCAACAATACCAAAACTGACCCAACTAAAGCCGACACCGATGGTGACGGTTTATCCGACGGTACAGAAGTCAATACCACCAAAACCGACCCAACCAAAGCTGATACTGATGGTGATGGTTTATCTGATGGCTTGGAAGTCACTACTGTGCATTCCGATCCAACCAAAGTCGACACGGATGGTGATGGCTTACCCGATGGAGCTGAAGTCAATACCACCAAAACTGACCCAACCAAAGCCGATACGGACGGTGACGGTTTAGCCGACGGTGTAGAAATCAATAACACCAAAACCGACCCAACCAAAGCCGATACCGATGGCGATGGCTTATCCGATGGCGATGAAGTCAACAACAGCAAAACTGATCCGCTGAAAGCAGACTCAGACGGTGATGGTGTCGATGATAAAACCGAGGTTGGCAGCAACCCATCTTCCCCAACCGATACGGATGGTGACGGTAAACCAAATGCCTTGGATACCGACGATGACAACGATGGCGTTCTCACCAGCAATGAGAATTACAACGGTGGCACACCAACGGATGACGACACCGATGGCGACGGTAAACCTGACTACCTCGACACCGATGACGATGGTGACAACACCCTGTCCAAAGACGAGCAGAACGACCCGAATGCAGATGGTAGCCCAGCCGATGCCGTGGATACCGATGGCGATGGCAAACCTGACTACTTAGATGCCGTCGTAGACGCTATCAAAGTTCAAGTCAAAGTCATGCTGCAAGGTGCTTACAACAGTACCACCAAGCAAATGCAAGACGATCTGCGTAGCAAAGGTCTGATCCCAACCAGCCAACCATACAACATTGGCAGCATTAAATACGCTGGCAGTGAAACGGCATCTTCTTCCCTGTTCAGCGTAACGGGTAATGATGCGCCTGTTGACTGGGTATTGGTCGAACTGCGAGATGCCAGCGCACCAGCCACCATCAAAGCACAACGTGCCGCTTTGGTACAACGTGATGGCGATGTCATGGATGCCTCCACAGGTGACGTATCATTGAAGTTCACGGGTCTAAACCCAGGTAACTACAATGTTTCCATTCGCCACCGTAACCACTTGGGCGTTATGACAGGTGCGGCTGTTGCCTTATCCGCCACAACTGCAACCCTGGTTGACTTCACCAAGACCACAACGGCAACTTACGGCACAACCGCACGTTATACCGCTGGTACAATTGCCTTGTTATGGGCAGGTAACGCAAACGTGGATACTCGCGCCATTGCTAATGGTCCTGCGAATGACACGGGCGTGATTTTGGGTGACGTATTATTGGCGAAAGAAAACACTTCCGTCAGTACTAACTACCGCTTGTTAGGCTACCAACAAACTGACATTAACATGGATGGCTACAGCATCTTTGCCGGACCATCTAACGATGTGAACTTGTTGTTAGGTAACGTGTTGTTACATCCGAATAACAGCACTTACAGTGCCAACTTCATTATCAATCAGCAATTGCCATGATAATGTGACAGGTGCGGTTAAGGTTACAGGCAGTTAGCTGCCTGTAATCTATGCAAAACCATCCAATAGAAACAATAAAAATGAATGGAACGTTAAGCGCAATTCATCATTCTTGGCTGTCGCGGCTTGTTTTATTGCTAACCTTAGGGTTGGCAAGTCAAACGGTGGCTGCGTTAGACGATGGTGTTGAGTATCGCGTTGAATGGAATCAAACAGATAAACGCTACCATGTGTTTATGCGACCAACGAGCACCCCAACCCCCGACCTAAGTCTCACAGGACAAATAACATTGCGCGTGCCTCACGTTAGTGGCTCGGGGCAGTTCGTTGCACAAGATATTATCGCCAAAACCGACACATCTTGGGGTGTCGGTTCTGTCGTTAGAGCACCTACAGAAAATAGTCTTTCTGATTACATTACGTTTGTTTACACGCCTACCAACTTCCGCGCATTTGCTTTTGTTGCGGGGGAAGAACAGGAAGTGTTTAGCTTTAGGAACACAGGCACATGTGCTGGCGATGCCAGTTTATTGGATAATCAGAACGACCCAATGAATCAGCCCCCTGATGCGCCAAGCAATTCGGCGGGTCTGAACCTTAGCAACCAATTTGCGAATGCAGGTTGGGTCAATGACAATGACTACCTTGGCAATTATGGTGCAGCAGCAACTTGCACGAATATGGCTAGCAATCATGCACCTATTGCCACTAGCGATACTATCCAAGTTGACAAGATCAGTTCCACCACCATTAACGTGTTGGGAAATGATACCGATGAAGACGGCGATACCATCAACATTACGGCATTTACGCAAGGGCAATACGGAAAAGTCACACAAAAAGGCAATGCCCTTGTTTACACTCACAATGGTACAGGCACGGATGATAGCTTCAGTTACACCATTTCGGATGGTCAAGCGACTGCTACCACAACCGTAAGCGTTACAATCCAAACCAATTTGGATACTGATGGCGATGGCTTGACCGATGCGCGTGAAACTGAAATCGGTACTGATCCACACCTACCGGATACCGATGGTGATACGCTGAGTGACGGTGAGGAGATCACACTACAGAGCAATCCGTTAAAAGCGGATGTGATCCAATTGCAGCTCAAAGCATTTTTACAAGGTGCTTACAATAGCACGACCCAACTGATGAACGACACCCTGCGTAGCAAAGGACTGTTACCCAGCAATCAGCCATACAATACAAATACCTATGCATACTCTGGCGCAGAAACACTCGATACGAATCTGCTGACAACCACGGATAGTAATGCGGTAGTTGACTGGGTATTGGTCGAATTGCGTTCGGCAACTGACCCCAGTACAGTTCAACTGCGCACGGCAGCCCTAATCCAACGCGATGGCGACGTGATCCATCACGCCACTGGTGCAACCACGCTCCGCTGGACAGGTGTTGAACCGAATGCATACTACGTTGCATTACACCACCGTAACCATTTAGGCGTAATGACAGCAAGCGCATTAAACCTAAATAGCAGCGTCACAATCGTTGACTTCACACAACCAACGACACTGACTTATGGCAGTTACGCCCAATCCACCGTCAAGAACACCAGTGTTTTGTGGGCAGGTAATAGTAATCAAGATAGTCGGATTATCGCCAATGGTCCGGCAAACGATGTGAGTTCGGTATTAGTTGGCATTCTGACCGCCAGTGACAATGCTTCCGCCAGTACCAATTATAAGCTGGAAGGTTATCAAGCTACCGACACCAATTTGGATGGTATTACCATCTTCGCAGGCCCTAGCAATGACTTGGATTTGGTGCTGGGGAATGTACTGTTGCACCCCGTGAATAACACGTTTAGTGCGAACTACATCGTCAACCGACAAGTGCCTTGATGCAAAGAGGGGGAGTACCCGAAACGGTATTCTGTATTGTATTACTTATAGTTTTTAATAAAAAACGCTAGAATCGGTACAACAAAATGAAAAAATCGATCAGTCAAGCAGTATCCAGAGGGCTAGTATTGCTGGCATTAACGCAGGTGGCTAATACCGCATTTGCCGCTACCGATGGTGTGGAGTTCAAAGTTGCGTGGAGCAGCACAGACAACCGCTACCATGTTTATATGCGCCCAACCGCAACCCCAAGTAAAGACATTAGCATGACAGGGCAAGTGACACTGCGTGTTCCTCATGCGGTTGGGGCAAACAAATTTACCGTCTCAGACCTGCAAGTCAAAACCAATACTTCTTGGTCATTAAGTTCAGAAGTCTACGCGCCAACCGAAGATACGGGTGTTGATTACTTATCATTCACCTACACTCCCCTTAACGTGTTTGCCTTTGCCTTCCAATCAGGTGTGGAAAACGAGGTGTTTAGCTTTAAAAATACAGGACCATGTATTGGTAAAGTCGAATTACTGGACAACAATAACGACCCATTTAACCAACCGCCTGAAGCTCCTACCAACTCAGCAGGCACAAACCCTGGCAACCAGTTTGCTAACACAGGCTGGGGCGCGACCGATGACAATGACTATATCGGTAATTACGGTGGTGCGGCTGACTGTAGCTCAACAGGCAATACCGCTCCTACTGCGAATGCTGACACTGCAAGTACCACCACTGGCACAGCCGTTACGGTTGATGTACTGGCTAACGATTCCGACACAAATAACGATACGTTAAGCATCGATAGCTATACCCAAGGCAGTAATGGTACGGTAGCTGTGGAAAGCGGCAAATTGCTATACACACCGAATGCAGACTTCACAGGCACAGATAGCTTTACTTACACCGTTAGCGATGGCACAGACAAAACCACGGCAAGTGTAACGATCACCGTTTCAGCACCCTCTACAGGTGTTGTAGCGAAAACAGACAGTTACACCATTACCGCAGGCAGTGCGGCAAGCGTTTTTGATGTCATTGCCAACGACACGATTCCAGCGGATGAAAGCGTTACCTTAAGTATCGTAACCAATCCCCAACACGGCGTTGCGACGATTAAAGATAACCAAATCGCGTATTATCCTAATAGTGAATACGTTGGTACGGACAGCATCGTTTACCAATTGACAGACGGCTCAGGCAATACCTCTCAAGCCAGTGTCACCATCACCATTCAAAATGGTTCAACAGAGTGCGCAACCGCTCCTAGTGCACCAGAATCCAACAAAGCTTATTACCGTGTTGCGTGGAGTAGCACTGACAGCCGTTACCACGTTTACATGTACCCAGGCAGCATTCCCACACCGAATAATTTGACCACGGCGCAAATCACGCTAAAAGCTCCGCACGTTACAGGTAGTGACAAATTCAGCCCAACCGATGTTAAATCCAGCTTCACAGGGCTGACATGGACTAATTCCTCCAGCGTTGCAGCACCAACAGAAGACAGCAGCGCGGATTATTTATCCTTTACACCAGCCATCAGCAATTCCCAAGCGATGACTTGGACAAGCGGTAAAGAAGTTGAAGTGTTCAGCTTTAGTAACGCAGGTGCATGTAGTGGCGCGGTTAGTCTGATCGAAAACGCTTCAGACCCGTTCAATCAACCACCCGAAGCCCCGAACAATTCAGCAGGCACAAACCCAGGCAACAGCATTACCAACTTAGGCTGGGGTGCATCAGATGCCAATAATTACGGCGGTAACTACGGTTGTCCGGCAACGTGTACCACAACCAATCCTGATAAAGATACAGATGGCGACGGCTTAACCGATGCCGAAGAAACAAAACTCGGCACAGACCCGAATAATCCAGACAGTGACGGCGATGGTGTCACCGACAAGGAAGAAGTGGGTTCTAGCGTGGACAGTCCTATCGACACGGATGGCGACGGCAAAATTAATGCCTTGGATACCGACGATGACGGTGATGGTTTGCTCACCCGTAAAGAAAACCATAACGGCACACCGCAAACTACAGACTCCGACAAAGATGGCACACCGGATTATCTCGATAAAGACGATGATAACGACGGTATTCCAACGGCGGATGAGAAACCAGACAATAACACTAACGGCGAACCGGATGACGCAATCGACACCGATGGCGACGGGACTCCAGACTATTTAGACACCACAAATACCACCACTAAAAGCGTCGCTGTCCCAACACTTTCACAACTGGCACAGATTTTGCTTTCACTGCTGCTAGGTAGTGTTGCACTGCGAAAATACGCACGTTTTGGCAAGGACTAAATTAATTCGTCAGTGCTAGTATTGGTAACATTTGGCTTATCTTGTTGGTATTTTTACAGCAGGGTAAGCCAAAAGTGTCACAAAAATACAACTTGCATTCGGCGTATTATCCTCTTAGCCTTGTACATACCGATATGTGAGGTGGGTATTGGTAAATCATTTTCTCGGGCTTTCACGACGAAAATCAAGCTATCTGAAATTTCAGCCTAGATGCCTAAGGCTCGCTCTATGCATTTTTAGGTAGACACATCTACAATCATAAATGCCTTCCCGCGAAAAATGATTACCGATAAATTTTGAGTGAAACTTGTTAGGTTGGATTAGAGTTGAGGGTCAACATGAAACTGATCAAACGGGCAGCAGCCCTAGCAACATTGTTTCTTGCATCTACTGCATCGGTGGCGATTGCTGCTGATCAGGTAGGTGATTTTTCTTTTAAGGACGTTGACGGTAAAACGCATCGTTTTTCTGAGTACCGTGGTAAATGGGTTATCGCGAATTATTGGGCAACCTACTGCGGCCCTTGCGTAACGGAATTACCCGAACTGAACAATATTGCCAAACAATTTAAAGATAAAGTCGTTGTTTTAGGTATGGAAGCTGGTGAAACACCAGTCAAAGAACTGAAACAATTCGCTGAGCAGAAAAAACTCAGTTACACCGTAGTCCCCACTCAAGACAGCACAATGTTCTCGATGGGCTTATTGTACGGTGTACCAACAACCTTTATCGTCGATCCGCAAGGCCGTATCGTAGACACTCACATGGGTGCGGTTACGGCTGTGCAACTGCAAAATTATATCAAAGGTGGCAATAGCTCATCGCTCGTCAAAGACAAAAAGGAAGAAAAGGAAACTTGTGAAACTGGCGTTTGTTAAGCACTACGGCGGCATTGCCTTTCCGTAGCGACTTGCAACACAAGCCCGTGCAGGAGCATGGGCCTGTGTGGATGAGGTAGCGTCTATTTCAGACGCAACCGTTGCCCAGGGACTAAACTGTAGTCCGGTGCTTGCAGGTTATTCAGACGAATAATGTCTTTCCAATACACACCTGTATTGCGCATGACTTGGAATACTGTGTCGCCTTTTTGCACAACATAACTGTCGCCACCCGTGTAGCTGTTGCTGCTCGAACCGTTGC
>CAZTUZ010000018.1:0-24894 GCA_964617055.1 uncultured Thiothrix sp. | reverse complement strand
CCTTGTGCGTTTTGTGGGGTTAATTGTTGCAACCAACGCTGCAAGTCGGTGGCTCGCGCGGCAATGAATCCGGTATTCACTTCGGTGATTTGGCGTTGTTGTTCCGTTGCGTCTTTTTCTTCCACAATCGCTTGAACCGCCCCTTGCGCATTACGCACTATGCGTCCGTAACCTTTAGGATCAGCCAATGCCGTGGTCAATACACACAGGGCGTTGTTTTGCAAACCCTGTGCCAAACGTTGTAAGGTTTCTGGGCGAATTAATGGCACATCACCGTAAGCCACCAACACCACCGCATCCGCAGGTGCAAGGTTAATAGCCTGCGCCACGGCGTGTCCTGTGCCTTTTTGTTCGGCTTGTAATGCCCAGTGCATGGCATCGCCTACAATACGTTCGCGCACCAACTCCCCACCATGCCCATAAACCACGGCAAGACTCGATGGTTCTAAGCTCTGACAGGCATCCACAACGTGTTGTAACATGGCTTTACCCGCGACTGGGTGCAGCACCTTCGGCAATGTAGAACGCATACGAGTGCCTTGACCCGCAGCAAGGATAATGGGGAAAATTTTCATAAGCTGGTATCAGACTACATTAACTCAAGAACTATAAATTTTTAAAATGGCGTTAGCTGAGAATGATTTTGTCAAAATCCGTTACCCAAGGATGCTCTAACCCGCTAGTTGGCTGGTTTTCACGGACAAGACAGCATGTCTGCAAGCCAACACGTTGCGCAGCATCCAGTTCTTCCACTATGTCCGACAAGAACAGAATTTGTGCGGCTGGGTAATCTAACACTGACAAAATATGGGCATAAGCAGCCACTTCGCGCTTATTGCCAATTTGGGTATCAAAGTAACCACTGAATAATGGTGTTAAATCCCCCGCGTCGGAATAGCCAAACAGCAATTTTTGCGCATGAACCGAACCGGATGAATACACATACAACTTAATGCCTTGCTCATGCCATTGGCGCAGATTGCGTGCTGCATCACCGTAAACATGCCCTGTGAAGTCGCCGTTTTTATAACCAGCTTCCCACAACATGCCTTGAATCGCTTTTAACGGCGTTGCTTTTTTATCTTCAGCAATCCATTGACGTAACTGTGCCACAATCTCAGGCAAATCAAATTCAGGATGCCCCGATTGGCGACGCACCGCTTCTAGCTGCCCCATCACGCACGGGTCGGCTTGATGTTGCTCGGCAAATGCCTGCATGTGCGTGTCGGCATACGGGAATAGCACATCTTTGACAAATGATAGGCTCGTGGTTGTGCCTTCAATGTCGGTCACAATCGCTTTAATATTGGTGAAATTCATTAGTTTTCTAACCTTGGAAATTGTTCTGCAATCGGGTTGCCAGTGAAATTTGCCACCCAACCTTCGGGATTGGTGAATAAGCGAATCGCTTTAAACGTAGGGTTCGCGCCCATGTCAAACCAATGTGTTGCACCCGCTGGAACGCTAATCAAATCCCCCGCTTCACACAACACGCTGAACACTTGCTCACCCAAATGCAGGTAAAACAAGCCCTCACCACCGACAAAGAAGCGTACTTCAAACTCGGTATGTGTATGTTCATTCAGGAATTTTTGGCGTAATACTGCTTTATCAGGGTGGTTGGGGTTCATACTCACCACATCCACGCTTTGAAAACCATTTTCCACCATCAAACGCGTAACGTCGGTTTGGTAAGCAGCAATGATTTCCTCCGCCGTTGACGCGTCGGTTAATGGTGCAGTGGCTTGCCAACGTTCAAAACGTACACCTTGCGTGCTTAATAGCTGGCTGATCGTCGCGTGATCGGTGTAGGTTTCAGCTTGCTGCGGGTTGTTTGCCGCGTAAATTTTCAGTTCGCTCATATTTTCATCTCATGCCATGATCATATACAGGTGCTTATCACTTCGCCAATAACAACTGGCGATACACACATTCTAGTAAAAATTCTACCGCTTCAATGTGGCGTTGCGTGTCAGCAACTGTTGCACCCCAAGTATAAACACCGTGCCCACGAATCAAATACGCCACCGTTGCGGGATGTTGATCTAGATAGGTATTTACCTCATTTGCCAATGCTGCAATGTCCTGACTGTTAGCGAAAACCGGAATCACCACGCGACTTTCGTGGGTATTGATATTCGGGAAAGCTTTCTGCACCTCATAACCTTCCAGAATCACTGCGTCCTGATGCATGGATAAAACCGTGGCAAAAATCGAATGCGTGTGCAGCACACACCCCACTTGCGAGTCACGGCGATACATTAACGTGTGTAAACCCGTTTCAGCCGAAGGACGCTTCCCCTGCTCTAGGGATTGCCCGTGATAATCCACGCGCAAAAAACCGTGTTCATCCAAGCGTCCTTTGTGTTGCCCTGATGAAGTAATCAGGATTTCTTCGGCATTCAAACGCGCCGAAAAATTACTACTCGTGGCAGGAACCCACCCTCGCGCATGGAAAAATTGCCCCGCAGCGATCAACTCACCACGCAAGCGTTGCAGTAAAACATCTGGCATCGCAACTCGTCACTCATCTGTAGAAAAACCGCATTTTCGCAAGAAAACGCCGCGTTGTCAGAGATTCACGACACTGCGTAGGATTAATCACGAAAATGCTATACTGCAAGAACAATTACCCGCTTGGTGTTTAGGCGCGTTTTGTTGTCATGGCTTACCGTAATGTAGTTCGTACCACAAATAACGGCGGTACAGTTTCTAATTGAAGATAGCTTAACTAAAAAGAGGAGCGAGAAGAGGGTCGGCGAATGCCGACGCGCTATCCCTCCCTGTCCAAAAGGATGGGTATCTCGCGCAAGCGTGATGAAATACCGACTATTGTGTAGCTTGTTGGTTGTGTGCATGAGTTTGACAAGCTGCGATGAAGTTCCGCAACACCCTGACGATTTACCGTGGCAAATAACCCTAACGCCGCAGGGAGACCCACAAGTTTTTCACTTGGAAGTAGGGAAATCAACGTTAAAACAAGCGATTGAACATTTTCGTAGTTTTCCCGAGTTAGCAGTTTTTGCACACGAAAGTGGTAAGCGTACCTTAGAAGCTTATTTCGGCAAGCAAAAAATTGGGTTGTTCGATGCCAAACTGGTGCTGGAATTGCAGGCAGACGATGCATTACTAACGAAATTCCAACAAAACTCGACCAAACGCGAAGGCATGGCAAGCGGGATGTGGAAGCATACGGTTGCGGAAAATGATGTCTCGGTCGCTAATGGTTTGGCGGTTCGTAAGCTGGTTTACCTTCCGGCGGTGGATTATCCTCCTGAAATCGTCAAAGCGCGATTTGGTGAGCCTGTCGAACGCTTACCTTCACACCAGTCAACCATAGAATACTGGTATTATCCTGACAAAGGCATCATTCTGGCTTTGGATAGCGATGGCGGTGATATTTTTTACTACACTACCCAAGCCGACTACCCTGCTTTAAAAAAGGAATTGCTGGAGGCAAAACCGCAAAATGACTGATTCATCAGCCAAACCCGCCGCTAGTCGTGAACAGCCGTGGTGGAAACAAAAAGCCCTTTCAGAAATGAATATGGATGAATGGGAAAGCCTTTGCGACCACTGCGCCAAATGCTGCCTGATCAAGCTAGAAGATGAAGACGACGGCACGGTGTATTACACCGACGTGGCGTGTGATTTGCTCGATGGTAAAACCTGCCAGTGCAAAGATTACGCGAATCGCGAAACGCTAGTGCCAGAATGCTTACGCCTCACACCGGATAATCTTGATCAGTTGTATTGGATGCCACCGAGTTGCGCCTATCGTCTGTTACACGAAGGCAAAAACTTACCGTCGTGGCACCATCTGGTTTCCGGTGACAAACAAAGCATTCACCGTATGAAGCAGTCCGTGGTCGGGCGCTTCACCTATGCGGCGCAAGTCAATGAAGAGGAATTGGAGGATCGTGTCGTTACATGGCCCTTGAAACGGAAAATGTAAGTCAGCGTTTAGACAAATGGTTGTGGGCGGCACGGTTTTTCAAAACCCGTCCGCTTGCGGTAGAAGCTATCGAAGGCGGCCACGTTCGCGTCAATGACGAACGGGTTAAACCTGCGCGAAATGTGCGCGTGGGGGATCAAATCCGCATTGTAAAAGGCTTTGAAACGTGGGTCGTCACCGTGAAAGGGGTCAACGATCAGCGTCGCCCTGCCCCAGAAGCACGTTTATTGTACGAAGAATCCGAACATCATCGCGAACAACGCGAAGCGGTGATCGAAGAACGCCGCTTACATGGCGTGAATATCAAAGTTCACAAACCGGATAAACGTCAGCGACGCTTGATCGAACAATTCAAACAGCAGTGGTAATAGCCAAAAAAAAGCCGCAGATTAACTGCGGCCAAACCAAGACAACGAGAATCAGGTGTTTTAACCTTGTTCTAATAAACGGCGTAAATCAATGACCGCCGCATTCGCACGCGATAAATACGAAGCCATAATTAATGAATGGTTTGTTACAAAACCAAAACCATTCCCGTTCAAAATAATTGGACTCCACACCGTTTGTTGTGTTGCTTCTAATTCACGCACGATTTGTTGCAAACTGATTCGCGCGTTTTTATTGTCTAGCACAGGACCAAAATCTTGTTCTACCGCTTTTAGGAAATGCAACAAAGCCCATGCTTGACCACGAGTTTCATAGAAAATATTATCGACTTCCGTCCAATCGGTTTTAGTATAAGTTTGTTCTGGCGTTGGTGTGGATTGTTGGGCATTTTTATCACCTGCTAAACTGGTATTAATCAGTTGTTGCCCTACACTCGCACTTAAACGTTGAGATAATGAACCCAAACGTTTTTCCACCTGCGACAACCAATCACGCAAATTATCTGCCCGCGCATAGAATTGCGCATCAGCTTGGTTATTATCACTTAAACGCACTAAATAACTGTTCAATGCCTTGATACCTGTGCGATATTCGCTTTCAGTCGCAGGGAATAACCACGAGTTAGAATCAAAATTAAAACGCGGTTCGGCAACAATTAAATCTTTATCTTCAGTAGATTGTGATTGCGAACGGCTGAAATCATTACGGAAAGCACGCGCCATATCACGCACCTGTACCAATACTCCAAACTCCCATTCTGGCATATCGTCCAAGTAAATTCCTGGCGGGGTCTTATCATTCGTTAAATAGCCACCATGTTTATCCAATAAGGTTTCTGAAACATGAACCAGCGTTGCTGTGGTGGTAAAACCTGTCACCACTTTTGTGTTCAATGCTGTTGCTTTAGTTTCGGCATTTTCCTTGACATCAAACATAGCAGGCGTACTGCTCCAATAAATACCAAGCGTAATAACCACTAATAAATAGGTTAATATAAATAACCCCAGCGTCCACCATAAACCTTTTTCTTTCCAAGTTTTAGGGTGGTAAAGACCAATGACTTGTTTGCTGCGGGTCGCAGATTCGCTGAGTATGGGCATAAAGACTCCTTTCGTGCATTTTTTATTCAGCCTGCTTTATTGTAATAATTTTGTAAACGGCGGGATATTAAAACCTTTTCTGTAAGTGTATTCACTTTTAGGGCGGTGAATTAACAACCACACCCCACACCTCCAACTGTTGGGGAAGCATATCCAACGCCTCCCCCATTGCTAAAGCTTCCGCAACACCAATGCCATGCGTGGAAGCAGGGGATGCCAGCAATGCCAATTCTTCACGCGCCAATGTCAACCACGCACCAGCGGGATAGTCATCGCTCATCACTGCATCAATCACAATCACATGACTAAACCCCTGCATGATTTCCAATAACGCCATACCTGGGCGGTCGAGCTTTTGCACCACCCATGTACCGTTTTCCACCGCGATTTTGACTTCAGGACGCAGTAGTAATTGGTCAATCGCTTTCCACCCTGCTTGATCGCTACCAAATGGCGAACCGATTCCCAAAATCAGGGTAATTTCAAACGTCGGTTCGGGAATCGGCGGTTCATCCGCATCATAGAACAGGATTTCATCGTCTTTTGGTGCGGACTTTTTTGTCATATTAATCGCGTCGAACCTTGAGTTTGAGGAAATGCGTCGCGCAAGAAATGCACGGATCGTAATTGCGAATCACTTGTTCGGCGTGCAAACGCAGTTCATCATCGTCATGCTGCAAACCAAATGCCTGTAACGACTGATACAAATCCGCTTCCATCCGCGCTTGATTTTGGCTAGTTGGCGGCACGATTCGCGCATTCGCCACCGTACCATCGGCATGGAAGGCATAACGATGCCACAACAAACCGCGTGGTGCTTCGGTACAACCAAAACCCACCGCCGCTTTGGGCGTGACCGTTACCGCTGTTTGTTTGGGGACAGTGTAATCGCGTAATAAACGCACCGCCTCTTCCAGCGCGTAAGCAATCTCCAACGCCCGCGCCGTCATGCTGTGGAACATATTGCGACTGGGAAAACGCACCGTGCTACCTTTTAACAAAGCGAGTAAATGCGCTGGGAATTGGGCGTACAACAAATTCAACCGCGCTAGTGGACCAACCAAATACGGCTGACCGTTTAAATGCGCGTGCAAAGCGGTGGAATACGCGACTTGATGTTCGTGGAAATGCTGTTCAAAGTCCGCAATGTCGATGTTCAAACCATGACTGCTGATAATGCGCCCTTCATTCATCGGGTATTCGTGCGGATGCTGCATGGCGACCGAAATAAAATCCTGTTCCGCCGTCGGCATGGGAATGTGCGATACCCAATAGATCAATTCATACGCTTCGTCCAAACTGGCTTTGAGCGTTTCGCGCAGGTCTTCAATGTCCGCCATCGACGGTGCGCCATACAAACCGCCCACGCAACTGTTGACCGGATGCACCGAACGCCCGCCCAACACGCGCATAATGCGATTACCCAAGCCTTGCAATTTCAAACCGCGTTGCACGATTTGCGGGTAGGTTTTCGCCATGCTCAATGCCGAATCAAACCCCAAAAAGTCAGGGGCGGCGAGTAAATGAATGTGCAAAGCGTGGCTTTGAATCCATTCCCCGCAATACAACACGCGGCGCATGTTACGCACCCACGGCGCAATCGTCACACCAAACGCCTGTTCAGCGGCATGTACCGCGCTCATTTGGTAGGCAACAGGGCAAATCCCACAGATTCGCGCCACCATATCCGGCACTTCTTGGCAGTCACGTCCTTCCAATAACTTTTCAAACAAACGCGGCGGCTCGAAAATGCTGAACTGCAAATGCGTAATCTTGCCGTCGTGAATATCCAAAGCTAACGCGCCTTCGCCTTCCACCCGCGCTAACACGGGTACACGAATGCTAACTTTACGCTGCGCCTGCATAAATCACTCCTTGCGGGCCGTAACACCCGTAACAACCGCGTCCAAAGCTAGGGCAAATCGCTCCACAACCGCCGTGCGTAGCGTGCCCTAAACAGTTTTTGCCCGCACTAACGACAATGCACACATTGCCATGTCGTTTGCATTCTGCGCACACTTTGTCGCTAGGAATCAATGGTTTCGCACCGTGTAATAGCGTGGCAATCGCCTGTAATAGTTGCTGTGTATTCACTGGACAACCCCAGATTTCCGCATCGACTTTAATTGCCGAAGCAATGGGTTTGGCAGTATTAAGGCTATCGAGGTAAGCGGGTGTGGCGTAAATCGCCTGATGCCAACCATCACCGTCGTGTAAATTGCGTAAAGCTTGAATGCCACCCGCAGTCGCACACGCGCCAATGCTAATGACCAAACGACTGATTGCCCGAATCCGCTCAATCCGCTGATAATCGTGGGCGGTGTTTAAACTGCCTTCGATAAACGCAATGTCCACAGGCGCGTCTTCATTCAACAAGCCTGCTTCCGCAAAATGCACAATGTCGACCCGTTCCGCCAGTTGCAACAAGCTTTCACCCGCATTGAGTAATGCTAGTTGGCAACCGTCACACGATGAAAATTTATGTACCGCAACCGTGGGCTTGTTCATGTTAGAACCCCTTCACACCGAGCAGGTGGCTAATGGCAGGTAATGGAAAGACAGGGCCATCTTTGCAAATGAAGGACGCACCGAATTGGCAATGCCCGCAATGCCCCACCGCGCAGTGCATGTTACGTTCCATACTCAACCACAGGTCATTGGCATCCATACCGCGTGTTAATAAGCTTTGCGCGGCGGCACGCATCATGCCTTCTGGACCACATAACATGGCAATGGCATTATTCGGGTCAAATTCGGCTTGTTGCACCAAACTCGTGACTAATCCGGTGCTAAATGGCCAACCTTGTCCGGCTTGATCCGCCGTCAGTAGCACTTGCGTGGCGGGTTCTTGCGCCCATGCGTCGTATTGTTTGCGCCAGATCAGATCGTGCGAATGCTTTACCCCTTGCAGAATAATCAAACGCCCAAACCGTTCACGGCGTTGCAACACATAATGAATCACTGACACCACAGGAGCACAACCTAAACCGCCCGTTACCAAAACCACGTCGCGGTTTTCTGCTTCCAACATTGGCCAACCGCGCCCAAATGCACCGCGCACGCCAAGGTAATCACCTGTTTTTAACGCTGTCATGGCTTGAGTGACACGCCCGACCACTCGAATGGTGTGATCGTACAAATTGGTATTGTCGGGGTCGGATACAATCGAAATCGGTACTTCGCCCACGCCATGCAAATACAGCATATTGAATTGCCCCGGTGTGAAGCTATAACGCGCTTGCTGCACAGGGTCGGTGAATTGCAGGCGTAAAGTGAAAATATCCGCTGCTTCTTGAATGCGCTCCACAATCACCGCTTCGTGGGGTACATAGGCATTATTGTGATGTGTTTTCATACAAAGCCTCCACGGCTGCGGTTAAATCAATCCCCGCCGGACACCACGTTATGCAGCGTCCACAACCCGTGCAACCACTGCGCCCGAATTGCTCATGCCAACCCGTGAGTTTATGCGTCAACCATTGGCGGTAATACTCCGCTGGCGTACTGCGCACTTGCCAACCGTGAACGTAACTGTGCCCTTGGTTAAAACACGAATCCCACAAACGTTCGTGCGTGCTGTGTGCGCTATCCAGTTCAGGGCGTTCGACTTCCTGATGGCAAAAACAGGTCGGGCAAACAGCGGTACAATTGCCGCACGCCAAACATTGTTCACCCAAAGTTTGCCAATGCGGGTGTGTTAAACGTTCATATAACGGCGGTTTTGCTGGAAGTTGGCGTGTTTGTTGGGTAGCGGTTTGCATCCGCTGTTGTGCGGTGAATATTTCATCGGCAGTTGCAGGGCGTAACGGTAAGTTTTCCGCTAAGAGTTGCCCGCGTTCTGAACCCATTTCCACCACAAAACCGTCCGCTAATTCACTGAGTAATAAATCGTAACCCGCGTGGATCGCCGGACCATCACCCGTCGATGCACAAAAACAAGTCGCTGCGGCGTGGGTGCAATTCACCCCGATTAACAACAAATGCTCACGGCGTTGTTGGTAATACGGGTCGAGATATTCACCGTGCAAAAAGTGCTGATCTTGTAGGGCTAATGCCGCTAAATCACAGGCACGCACGCCTAAAATCGCTACTTTATCAGGCTTGGGTAATACCGTTTTAAAATGCAGACGACCGGATTCATCGCGCATTACTTTCCATAACGTTTCCTGCGGCGCGAAGGTATGGGGTTTAATCGCCGCCGCACCGTTCGCCCAATCAAACCAATACGGCGACGCGGTTTGCTGCAAGCGGTAATGGGCTGGAGCTTGTTCATCTTGATAGCCTTGCGGCAATTGCGTGATGTCGGTGAGAGGCGCGAACATTATCGCACCGTGGTGAACTTGCGGGGCAATACAGGCGTAATCCAATGCCTGTAACAATGCCAACAACGCGGGAAAATCCTGTTTACTCAGGTAATGACGCATAGCGGTGTACTCATTTCACCTTGGAATGCTGCTAGTCTAATCCTGTGCAAACGTGGATGTATTGAGCAATCGCATGAACAGCATCAGTTGTGCACCGTAATAACCCCATGACCCAAGGGTCGATTGCCTACTGAGCCATCATGATGTCGTGGACTAACACCAATATCCGTAAAAATCGAACGTTATGTTAGAAATAATCTGTTTTTCTTTTGTTTGTGCTGCTGCCTATACTGCACGCCATGCAGTCGTTGATTCGCACTGCGAGCCGATAAACGCTAAAACGATTGAGGAGTTCATACCATGTTCCCAAATAAAGAAGGTCAAGCTGTTCCGAGCGTTACATTCCACACCCGCCAAGATGCGGCGTGGGTGGATGTCACGACCGACGAATTGTTCAAAGGCAAAACCGTCGTCGTGTTCTCATTACCTGGCGCATTCACCCCGACCTGTTCTTCCACCCACGTTCCGCGTTACAACCAACTGGCTGCCGCATTAAAAGCGCAAGGCGTTGACGACATTATCTGCATGTCGGTGAATGATTCCTTTGTTATGAATGAGTGGAAAATCGCCGAAAGCGCGGACAACCTGACGTTCATCCCCGATGGTAATGGTGAATTTACCGACGGCATGGGCTTGTTAGTCGATAAAAACGACCTCGGTTTTGGCAAGCGCTCATGGCGTTATTCCATGCTGGTGAAAGACGGTGTGGTGGAAAAAATGTTCATCGAACCCAACAAACCGGGCGACCCATTTGAAGTGTCCGACGCGGATACCATGCTGAATTACATTGCACCCGAAGCCGCCAAACCGTTGGATGTCACCGTATTCACGCGCGTTGGCTGCCCATTCTGTGCGCGTGCTAAAGGCATGTTACGCGACGCGGGCATTGATTTTGACGAACTTGTTTTGAATCAAGATTACCGCAATCAAACCTTGCGGGCAGTAGCAGGCAAAGATATGGTGCCTCAAGTTTTCATCAATGGTGAACACGTTGGTGGTTCGGATGATTTAGAAGCGTGGTTGAAAGCACGCGCTTAACCGAGGAGAGAGAGCATGAGCAAGCATTTTGATTTAATTGCGATTGGCGCAGGTAGCGGCGGTTTATCCGTGGTGGAAAAAGCGGTATTGCACGGCGCGAAATGCGCAGTAGTGGAAGCCGCTGACGTTGGTGGCACTTGCGTCAATCGCGGTTGCGTTCCGAAAAAAGTCATGTGGTTCGGGGCAAATCTTGCTCATGCGCTCGATGAAGCCCGCGATTACGGCTTCAAACTGGAAAAACACGGCTTTGACTGGCAAACGCTGGTCAATAAGCGTGAAAACCTCATCGACGGTATCACGGATTGGTACAAAGATGACTTTCTCGCCAATGCAGGCATTGAATTACTGCACGGTGCAGCGACATTCATCGACGCTCACACCTTGGACGTGGCAGGCGAAACTTACACCGCTGACCACATTGTGATTGCCACGGGCAGCCGCCCTATCGTGCCGCGTGATGTGGAAGGCGCGGAATACGGCATCACCTCCGACGGTTTCTTTGCACTCGACACCCAACCGCAAAAAGTTGCGGTGGTCGGTGGCGGTTACATTGCGCTGGAATTGGCTGGCGTATTAAACGCTTTAGGGTCGGAAACGCACATGCTGCACCAAGGCTTTCCGGTATTAATCGGTTTTGACAGCCTAATGCAAACCACCTTACGCAAACAAATGCAAGCCGATGGTGTTATTTTTAATGACACGGGCAAAATTACCCGCGTGGTCAAACAAAATGACGGCAAATTAACGCTGCATTTTAATGATGGCACAACCTTAAGTGATTTGGATCAATTACTGTGGGCTATTGGGCGCGTTCCCAATACCGATAACATTGGTTTGGAAAAGGCAGGGATTATTCCGGCGCAAAACGGTTTAATTAATGTCGATGAATACCAAGAAACAGGCGTTGCAGGTGTTTATGCGATTGGTGACATTATTAACATGCGCGGCGTGCAATTAACCCCCGTAGCGATTGCCGCAGGGCGACGTTTAGGCGAGCGTTTATTCGGTGGCATGAAAGATCGCAAAGTCGATTACAGTTTAATTCCCACCGTCATGTTTACCCACCCGCCAATTGGCACCATTGGTTTATCCGAAGAAGCGGCACGCGAACAATACGGCGACGCAGTAAAAGTTTACACCACCGAATTTACACCGATGTATTATTCGTTCGTGCAACACAAAGTCAAAACTGCCATGAAATTAGTAGTGGTTGGCGAAACAGAAAAAATCGTCGGTTGTCATGCGATTGGTTTAGGCGTGGATGAAATGATGCAAGGCTTTGCCGTCGCTATTCGCATGGGCGCGACCAAAAAAGACTTCGACGACACCATTGCCATTCACCCTGTCAGTGCCGAAGAATTAGTGACAATGAAATAATGCGTTTTACGGTGTGGGGGGCAAAGCTTCCCACACCACACGCTCAAATCCGATTGCGACCACCGCTAAACAACATAAACGATGCGGTTCTTGGTACTTTTCAACTAACACTTGGCGGTAATGCTGTAATTGCAATATCTAACAATGCGTATTGCCACATATTCGAGCGCACAATGAGGGTTAATCCGAGATAAGAAATCATGGCTATAAACTTAGCAAGTTTAAAACCATGCTTTTATATCTCTTGCATATATTTCTGATAAAGACGCTTTAATCTTTTCTTCTTATTATTAATCATTGATATATCTTGCTTCAAGTATTCCTCTAACTCTTGATTCTTGGAAATTTCCTCTTTAATTATTGCAGTAGCTAATGAAATCAGCTCAGGCGTATTCTGTTCTACAAAATTTATAAAACCATTAATATGTTCTTGTAGTAGAAAAATACTCTCGGCTGTTTCATAACTCATACTATCTGATGACAGCGTACCTTCATAACCTTCATCTCCCATGTAAGAGACCTCTTTGATACGAATTGAGGCATTAAAAACAATACTTTTCATACAGCCCGCTAAATGTACATACAGTAATGGGCATTTTTTAGGATTCCACTGTCGGCGCAATGATAAAGTTTGTTCAATAGCTATGTGTAAAATCTCCTCACCCTGAAGTTGAGACGAGGGGTGACGCTCTGCTAAACGTTTACCATAGCTATACAATCTTTTTAACTCAGTATCACTTAGCTCATCGATGATAGTTTTAGAAGATGATTTACAGTTCATGTATTCATTCGCAAACCTGTAGTGAAGATTTTACTTATCACCTCCATAAATACTAAAATCGATAGAAAGTAACAGTATTTTTGGTTACTTCATAGCCAGCAAAAAAAAATTTAAACAATGGCAAATTTTTCATTTTGATTAGCATACATGGTGTGTAAGCAGCGAAATGGTCGCAAATGCTGGTAACATAGGCGACCGTTTGAGTTTACTTAGAAAGTTGGTTAATAGTTTGAGCTACTAAACATATGGTTTGGACAACCAACATCACAAGGGTAATATAGTCAACCATTGGTTATTACTCCTAGGCTATGAAACGTGGACTTTGGCCAGCGGCTCGGAACTGCTGGTCAAGGTTCAGCCTGCCACTCTTGTGTCCAAAAATCAATATCATTTATGTGATATACTGTCCGTTATCATTGGTAAAAACGATGCTAGTTTTCAGCTTTATATACCAAAGCGACTCAATGTAGTTTGGTGTGGCTAGCCATGAATTGCCACAGCGGTTTTATCCACGACTTTTCTTAAGACGAAGCTGGTATGCACGCCACTGACACCGGATATTTTGGTAATGCGGTTGAGTAATAAATCTTGATATGCATCTAAATCTTTGACGATGACTTTTAATTGGTAATCGGCGGATTGTCCGGTGATTAATAGGCATTCGAGCACATTGGGAATGGTTTGAATGTGCTTTTCAAAAGTGCTGAAACGTTCTTGGGTGTGTTGATCCATCGAAATATGAATCAGTGCCATCATGCTTAACCCCAGTTTTTTAGCATCCACCAAGGCGCGATAACCCGCGATAATGCCGGATTCTTCTAATGCGCGAACGCGGCGTAAACACGGCGACGGCGATAGCCCAATGCGGTCAGCGAGTTCCTGATTGCTAATGCGTCCATCGCTTTGCAAAATGTCGAGAATGTGCCAATCGTAACGGTCTAAGCTTGGGTTCATGCGTGGTTTTCCTGTGTTTTAGTGATTTCTAGCTACTATAGACTTTTTCTTAATAGATTATTGCGTAAATCGTTTTTTCTTGCATGAAAACGCAATCTTATAGCGCAATATCTAGCATAAACTGCTGTGTATTGAAACTTATCAGCAAGGAATGACTTCATGTCGTCAGTATTTAGCAAATACCGTGCGTTTCCCCCTGTGCATTTGCCGGATCGTCAATGGCCGAATCGTCGCATTACCCACGCGCCTGTGTGGATGAGCACCGATTTGCGCGATGGTAATCAGGCATTGTTCGAGCCGATGGACGCGACCCGCAAGCTGGCGTTATTTCATACCTTGACGCGCATGGGGTTTAAGGAAATTGAAGTGGCGTTTCCGTCGGCTTCGCAAACCGATTTCGATTTTGTGCGTGCCTTGATCGAAGGCGGTCATATTCCTGACGATGTGAGCATCGAGGTATTAACCCAAGCGCGGGAGCATTTGATTCGCCGCACAATGGAAGCATTACGCGGGGCAAAACGTGCGATTGTGCATGTTTACAATGCCACTTCGCCAACCTTCCGCGATGTGGTGTTTGGCATGAGCAAGGCGGAAGTGGTCGCAGTGGCGGTGAATGCGGTGCAGTTGGTTAAAACTTTGGCGGAACAACAGCCCGACACCGAATGGGTATTGGAATACAGCCCCGAAACCTTTACTGCGACGGAATTGGATTTTGCGTTGGAAGTGTGCAATGCCGTGACAGCGGCGTGGGGCGCGACACCGCAGCGCAAGGTGATTTTGAACTTGCCCGCGACGGTGGAAGTCGCCACGCCGAATGTGTACGCCGACCAAATCGAATGGATGCACCGTCATTTGGCGCAGCGTGATAGCGTGATTCTGAGCGTTCACCCACACAATGACCGTGGCACAGCGGTAGCAGCGGCGGAATTGGCATTAATGGCGGGCGCAGAACGGGTTGAAGGTTGTTTATTCGGCAATGGCGAACGCACGGGTAATGTCGATTTAGTCACCTTGGCTTTGAATATGCACACGCAAGGCATTGATCCACAATTGGATTTGTCGGACATCAATGCGTTAGCGCGTACCGTGGAAGATTGCACGCAATTGCCGATTCACCCGCGTCATCCGTATGTTGGCGATTTGGTGTTCACCGCGTTTTCCGGTTCGCATCAGGACGCGATTAAAAAAGGTTTCGCGCAACAAACCGAACAAAGCGCGTGGAACGTGCCGTATTTACCGCTCGACCCGCGTGACGTGGGGCGTAATTACGACTCGGTGATTCGCGTCAACAGTCAATCGGGCAAAGGCGGCATTGCGTATTTGTTGGAACAGGAACACGGCGTGGTGATGCCGCGTCGCTTACAGATCGAATTTGCCGCGATTGTGCAGCAATACAGCGATCAACACGGCGGCGAAATGGGTGCGGCGACCTTGTGGGAATTGTTCCAGCGCACTTATTTAGCCACACCGTTACCCGTGAATTATTGCTCACATCAGTTATTTGAAGACGGCAAGCAACAAGGCATTCGTTTATTCATTACGGTGAATAATGAAGCGCGGCAAATCACGGGTGTGGGCAATGGGCCGATTGATGCGGCGGTTCATGCCTTGCAAACGGTAGGAATTAAGGTGCAAGTACGCAGCTACGAAGAACGTTCCATGACTGCCAGCCAAACGGGTGGCGAAGCCAGCGCGTGCGCCTTTATGGAAGTAACGCAACAAGATTCGCCACCCAATAAACGCGCTGTTTATGGTGTGGGCATGGATGCAAATATTATCACCGCGTCATTACAAGCTTTAATTAGCGGTGTGAATCGCTTATTAACGACGATCTAAGTTTTTTTATTGGAATACTGGCGGTAGGCGTTACCTTTTGTAGCGTTTACCGCGTTAATCTGCCCTTCTCGTGTCTTTGTCATAATCTTGTAACATTATTTTGGCATCACGTTACAAATCACAAAAAAACTTTCTATACTATTGAATGGTCGTAATAACACTAGGTTTATTGGTGAGTATCTTATAAATAATAAGAAGGAGTGCCTTGCTTGGAACATCCGGTTATGAATAGTATCGAAAAAATACATTGGTTTTGGCGCGAGTTTTTCAAGAATGCTGATGATTATCAAGGGGTTTTGGTTTCAGCTAATTGTGTTTTTGAAAAACTTCATGAATTATCAGGAGGAGATGCCCTAGATTCTATTTTACAGTGCTGTAATATAAGAGAACTGTATCCATTTATTAGCGATTTCTCGTTTCACTCGGCTAATGAAGCGGTTACCGCGAATCATTATTCCGTCAATAAGGTGGCGGAATTTGATCAATACCTGTCAGATCGTTTTCATCGTTTGATCCCTCAGATTGTTGCGCATTATAAAAACTCTTTTATTGATCAATTACGCTGTATTCACTTCTTAGGCATGGCAGGTAATGAGGCTGTTATGCTGTATCCATCACAAACCAAGCGTCTCAAAACCGAAAAGGTGCAACGGATTGCAGGAGAGATTCGGAACATTCCTTCGGGTTTTGGTGATTTTCGCTTCCATGCGCCAAGCGTACATAATTTACCCGTACTATTGTCAGTTTATACCAAGCAAGTTGAGAATTTATTAGCGCACGTTAATGAGTATAACATTTATCATTTGGTCAGTTTTGCGCAGTATTATTTCGCGGTATTACATCCCTTTTATGAGCGATGCGGGCGCACTAGTGAAGATTTAATGTATTTATTATTTGAGCAGGCAGGCATTGGCAAGCGTTATATCTCTTGTACGGGGAATCGTAGCTCCCCCGTTGCCTATGAACGTATGGAATTAATTAACGATGCCGTTGAAGCTTTTAACCGTCGTATTGCCATTGGCTTCGGTTTGGATACAACTGGCATTAGTAAAACACCTGACATTTACCGCTTCTTAACACTTCAGTATTTTCCTGAGTATTTTGAAACCGTGTATACCAGCATGACAGCCCGTCCATTTTATTATAACCATCCCATTGCTGCACTTATTACAGCTTATCACTTCTTAATGGAAGCCATGTTATTAGACGAAATGATAATGTTTGATATTAATGACCCTCCACAACATATTGTTCGCTTAGGGGAACACCTGCGTGAGTGTGGGGCGAAAGAATATCATTATCATTCTGAACCTAGTCAGACATCACTTAATCTAAAAGATATTTTATCCGGTTTGTCTTTGGCTTAATAATTTCTTAGTTGGCATGGATACCTTAAATTAGTTTAAGGTATCCGTTGAATCTTTATTATTATAACGCCACTGGGAATAATTTGAATAAATATATATCAATTGACTAAGCGGTTTGGCTTATTTTCTTTCCGAGTAAATCTGTTAACAATTAAGTTTGTTTGTGTGAAAGCGTTACGCAAACAACGTAGCATGGTTGAATGGCAATATTGCCACGGAGGGTTAAAGGATGTGTAAGCACTTATTAGCTGGGTTTTATAAACTCATTATGATTCTAGCTTTATTAATACCGTTGGGCGTGCCTAATGCAATGGCTACTGATTGGGATTATAAAGGATTTGGCGGTTGGCGTACCCATGATGGACATGGAGGATGGGTCAAAAACGATGATGGTTATATTCGTGATGTTACATCGATTCATGAGTGTAAACAATTATGCGAACATGATAATCGATGCAAAGGGGTGGAATACGTCAGTACAAAACGGGAACACACAACAACCTATCAATGTGAAGTGCATTACGACGATTATGCACACTGTGATCAAAAGGGTGGCTCGCGCGGTGTTCACGGCGAAGATGGTTGCCATGTCATACGCGCCACTACCGATGAACCTGTAGACACAGGCGGGCGTGATGAACACGGGCAATGTTATGCATGGGATTGGCGGACAATCAGTTTTGCCAATACAAATTGGGCAGAAGTACGACCTGATCCGCATGACCACTATCAATTAAAAGCTGTGCATTCAGCAGGTAATACTTATTTTGACATTACCGTGCATCACGACTGCACAATTACTTTTAAAGCCCACGAAAACCAAAAATACGTTTCTAACGAATCAACAAATCATTACCATTTGGTTGCAGAAGGCAATCACATTGGTGATGAAGATCGTTATAAAGTTTATCGTCACCATGATGGTCGTTATTTATTTAAATCTATCAAACATAATTCATGGGTTTACACCGATTATTTGGGGTATGTAACATCTGATCCTCATCAGTCTGGTTATAGCCAATGGGATGAACGACGTTACCATGTTACCCTCCATCACTAATCTCTAGTGAATTAGTTGGTTTTAATTAAAGGCGTGGTCAAGTACCACCCTTTTAACAATGATAGTTTACTCTGTTAAATTCCCAGCTCTTTCCACATCGCATCGACGCGCTGTTTAACAGCCGCATCCATCACAATCGGTACACCCCATTCGCGGGTGGTTTCGCCTTGCCATTTGTTAGTGGCATCCAAGCCCATTTTCGAGCCTAAACCGGACACGGGCGAGGCAAAATCGAGGTAATCAATCGGCGTATTTTCGATCAACGTGGTATCGCGGGAAGGGTCCATGCGCGTGGTCATTGCCCAGATTACGTCATCCCAACTGCGTGTATTCACGTCATCGTCAACCACGATAATGAATTTGGTGTACATGAATTGGCGCAGAAACGACCACACCCCCATCATGATGCGTTTGGCGTGCCCAGGGTATTGCTTCTTAATGCTCACCACCGCCATGCGGTAGGAACAGCCTTCCGGCGGCAGGTAAAAGTCGACGATTTCGGGGAATTGCTTTTGCAGAATCGGCACGAATACTTCGTTCAATGCCACGCCCAAAATCGCGGGTTCGTCGGGTGGTCGCCCGGTGTAAGTGCTGTGGTAGATCGGGTCTTTGCGGTGGGTAATGCGTTCAATGGTGAACACGGGGAACTGATCCACCTCATTGTAATAGCCCGTGTGGTCGCCGAAGGGTCCTTCGGGTGCGAGGTCGTCGGGGTAAATGTGCCCTTCCAGCACAAACTCAGCAGAAGCAGGTACTTGCAAATCCGACCCCAGAGCTTGCGCCAATTCGGTACGCGAACCGCGCAATAATCCGGCAAAAGCGTATTCCGACAAAGTATCCGGCACGGGCGTTACCGCGCCTAAAATCGTCGCGGGGTCTGCACCCAATGCCACCGCAATCGGGAACGGTTTGCCGGGGTTGGCTTTTTGCCAATCGCGGAAATCCAACGCGCCGCCACGATGCGATAACCAACGCATGATCACGCGGTTTTTGCCAATCACTTGCTGACGGTAAATACCCAGATTCTGGCGTTTCTTTTCTGGACCTTTGGTGATGACTAACCCCCAAGTAATCAGCGGTGCGGCATCGCCCGGCCAACAATGCTGAATCGGTAAGCGGCTTAAATCGACCTGATCGCCTTCCACCACCACTTGCTGGCAAGCAGGTTTGCTCACCACTTTAGGTGCCATGTCCAACACTTTCTTGAAAATCGGCAAGGAACTCAACGCATCCTTAAAGCCTTTTGGCGGTTCGGGCTGTTTGAGTAAAGCGAGCAATTTACCCACTTCGCGCAAGGCTTCGGTGGATTCTTCGCCCATCCCCAATGCCACGCGGCGCGGCGTACCAAACAAATTCGCCAGTACCGGAACGCGGTGTCCTTTGGGGTTTTCAAACAATAACGCGGGGCCGCCAGCGCGTAACACGCGGTCGGCGATTTCGGTCATTTCCAAATACGGGTCAACCTCGGTTTTAATCCGTTTCAGTTCACCCATTTTTTCCAGTTGCTGGATAAAGTCGCGCAGGTCTTGGTATTTCATAGGGGATGAATCATAGCGGAAACTTGCATCTGATGGGTATGGGCATGTTTATAATCAGGCTTTTCTAATATTCGTGGGAACTAATAATGGCACAAGAACCTGATTCGAGCTTATTACACAAACCGTTGTTGCGTTATTGGCTGGCGACGCGCCCTGCATTTTTTTCCGCCAGCGTGATTCCTGCCGTGGTCGGTGCATTAGCCGCGCGATACCAAGGTCATGCACTGCATTGGGGTTTATTACTGCTCACCGTATTCGGCATTATGTTGGTACACGCAGGTGTGAATGTGCTAAATGATTATTTTGACGAACAAAATGGCACGGATAGACGCAATACGCAACGCATTTTCCCATTCACGGGCGGCAGTCGCTTTATTCAAAACGGCGTACTCACTGAACTCGCAACCTTGATGTTCGGTAGCGTTTTAATGCTGGTGGCAATGGTCTTGGGATTCGCCCTCACCGCCGTTAGTGGCGTGGGTTTGTTGTGGATTGGCGTGCTCGGCTTTGTGGTGGGTTGGGGTTATTCCGCGCCGCCGTTACGTTTGAACAGCCGTGGCTTAGGCGAACCGATGGTCGCGTTGGGTTTTGGGATTCTGACACCATTGGGCGCGTGGTTTGTGCAAACGAGTGTAATGGCGTGGTATCCGGTGCTAGTTAGTTTCCCGCTATCCTTATTAATCATGAATATTTTGCTGATTAACCAATTCCCCGACAGCCAGGCCGATGCCGCCAGCGGTAAACACCATTGGGTGGTGCGTTTCGGTGCGGACATCGCAGCAAAATGCTATCTTGCAGCGGTCATCCTCGCCTTAACCTGCTTATTGGGCTTGATTATGCTCGGTTTATTGCCCAAAGCGGCATTACTCAGCGTGTTACCGTTGGGTATTGCCATTAAAGCCGCTTTGCAGTTAATGAGTTTTGCCCACGAACCCGCCAAACTCGAACCCACCATTAAAATGACCATCGGCAGTGCGGTATTACACGGCGTATTGCTCGGGTTAGGTTTGGTATTGGGTTAATCCTGTCGGTGTTTGAATGAATCCCCGTGCGTGAACGGGGATGCTAATCAGGCTTTCACACCCAATGCCCACCAGTAGGGTTCAAAGCTTTCGGCAACTACCGAGGCAATTAAGGCTAAAAATGAAGCATAATCATGGTGGCAATGAGCTTGATCTAAGGCTTCGTAATATTCCAAACGACATTGTACGGGTAATACAGCGGCGGGGAATCCGGCTTTCATCAATTCGAGATTCATTAGTAGACGTGAAGTTCGCCCATTGCCATCGACAAAGGGGTGAATTTTGACGAATTCACCATGCACCCGCGCGGCGCGTTCTACCGGATGCAATTGCATGGCTTGGGTTTCATACCAGCCAATGAAATCCGCCATTGCTTGTGGTACGAGCAACGCGTCCATTGGTTTGTGTCCCGCGCCCGCAATGAGTACGTTAATGCGGCGATAACGTCCGGCATTTTCCGTGTCGATGTTTTTTAGGACAAGTTGGTGCAGTTGTTTAATGTTCCATTCGCTCAAGGGGGTGTTTTGCTGTACCAGTTCTTCCATGAACAAAATGGCTTCGCGGTGATTGATGACTTCAAAATGTTCGCGCAGGGTTTTGCCACCAATGGTAATGCCTTCGAGTGCGACCTTGGTTTCTTTGAGCGTTAAGGTGTTCCCTTCAATCGCATTGCTGTGGTAAGTCCATTGCAGAACTAAACTGTCGTGCAAATTGTCGACCACCGCCTTGGGCAGTGGGCGATAACGGTCGAGTTTAGCTTTCAATGCGTCCAAAGCGTGGAAGTCGATACGCATGTTTGATTCCTTGGTTCATGACGGCTTAGGTTTATTGGAGTATGCCGAAACCAGAATCACTTTGACACATTAGGTATGATGCTGGCATTCCTCGTGCGGTAAACCAGCCGGAAGATTATCCGCGCGGTAGGCAGCAATCGCCGCGATGGGGTCAGATTCCGTCGTGGTTAATAACACAGTGTTACGCTCTTTTAAACGGCGCGTGACACCTTCGCCCGCTGAACCCGCTAACGCCACATCGACGTAATGCAATGGGTGACGATTGCCATCGCCGCGCACATGCCATTCGTGCAAACAACCCATCTCGGTGAGCTGCAATGACCAAGCAAACGTGATGTCGCTGGCTGTCACTACATACACCCGCCAATGCAATGCCCGCCCCGCGTGATCAGCTAACTGACCGTGTTTGTTCACCGCCACCGCAATTAATTGCTCGGTCATTATTGGAAAACCTCTGTTACTGAATCTGTTTGCTTAATTGGGCAATCTAGCACATAGCTAATCCTGTTTAAGTTTGTCACCTACAAGTGAATGTTTTATTGCATTAGCTTGGATGGGACATCACTTTACTAAGCCGGATAATCTATCTAGCCAGTACAACGGCTTTGCTTTCGTGGATAGTCAGATATTCAATAATTGACCATCCCCTAACCCTCTGTTAGAGTCGTTGGCGTGCTATCACAAATATATCAGGTATTTACAATGAGTGTTGGGGTCATAACAAAGACGATCTATGAAGATGCAGAAGATCACAAAACGACTGGCTGGGTCATCTTTGATAAAGTTCCCACAGGGGCTTCCGTATCCAATAGGTACGATATTGATAAAAAAAGTCAGGTAATTACCTTAATCGGTACAGCAAAAGAAAATGGTTTTCGCCTTGGTAATCATGCCGGAGCATTAGATGCTTGGAATAACGCAAAGCAATTCGTGCTTTATTGGGATATGAAATTCGCCACTGCTTTTGACATCTATGTCACTGTGAATACTGCACTCGGTCAACGCTATTTGGCATATAGCCCGCTCGACAAAAATTTGGGCATCAATGTTAAACAGCCTAACTATATTCACTTCGGTATTGGTAAAGCCAAACAAAATGGGCAATGGCACACTATCCAGCGCAATTTGGAAGCCGATTTACTGGCATTTGAGCCTAATAATACACTGTTGACGGTGAATGGTTTTTTTGTACGCGGTAGCGGTAGCTTGGACAATATTCTACTCAAAACTTCGTCAACACCAACCGTTACGCCTGCAAAGGCTTCGGCATTTCTAGCCAGAGCAACCTTTGGTGCAACTTTGGCAGAAATTAACCAATTGGTTGCGTCAGGGAGTCTCGAAAGTTGGATTGATGCTCAGTTTAATACAACGGCATCTTTACACTTGCAATGGATTAAAGATTCTGCGACGACTCCCATCACGGACTGGAATAGCTTGGTTCTCCAGTTGGAGGCAGCACGCCTTGATGCGTGGTTTGCGATTGTGGTGAATGGGCAAGATCAACTGCGGCAGCGCGTGGCGTTCGCATTGAGCGAAATTTTCGTCATTTCCAAGGAAGGTTCATTAATCACCTTTCCAGACAGCTTGACACACTACTATGACGTTTTAGTCAATGGTGCATTCGGAAACTTCAAGGACTTATTAAGCAATATTACCCTGCATCCTATGATGGGGCGTTACCTCACTTATTTGGGTAATAGTAAAAGTGACAGCAGCGGTCATCGCCCAGATGAAAACTATGCCAGAGAAATCATGCAGTTATTTACCATAGGCTTGTATCAATTAAAGCAAAATGGTGAATTAAAAGGGGGAGTGGAACGAGCCACTTATACCCAGCAAGACGTGACGGAGTTGGCAAGGGTTTTTACGGGCTTAAGCGATGACAATGGCTTTTTCTTTGCCTCTGATGGTGGGCACAACCATTACACGCGCACTGCGCCAATGGTAGCGTGGGAAAGCTATCATGATACGGATGAAAAAACCGTTTTAGGCACGGTATTACCTGCTGGGCAGTCGGTCAAACAGGATGTGGATCAGGCTCTCGATATTCTGGTTAATCACCCCAATACCGCGCCGTTTATTGCCCGCCGACTGATTCAACGCCTCATGACCAGCAACCCTTCTGCAAATTACATCGAGCGCGTGGCTAATGCCTTTGCGGACAATGGTAACGGTGTTCGCGGCGATATGCGGGCAGTGATTAAAGCCATCTTGCTGGATACCGAAGCATTGAATGGTGCTGGAGAGTTTCCCAAGACGTTTGGGAAAGCCCGCGAACCATTACTGTTTGTTAGTCATCTTTGGCGAGCATTTCGGGCGCAAACCGGACAGCATGGAGAAGCCCCCTTTGCTTATCAGGCGTATGGCTTCAGGGATTCGGGAGCACAACTACAACAGCAATCACCGCTATCCGCTCTCACGGTCTTCAACTTTTTCACGCCGGATGATGCGCCTGTTGACATTGCAGCGGCGGGCTTAGTCGCGCCAGAAATGACGATTACGGAGACAAGCTGGCTACCCGGTGTCTTGATGGAATACAGCCATGAAGCTGGGGAGTATCAAACCGATGCACTAACCGCAACGTTGACGCTGGATGATGAAGTGGCCTTATTAAGCAAAGGCGACGTTACGGGGTTGATTAGTCACCTTGATATTCTTCTCACAGCAGGGATGATGTCCTCGGAACTGAAAGCAATACTGCAAAAACACATCGTTTCTCGCCAAGCAGTGGGAGCAAGTAATCATGAAATGGTGCGCGACCTCATTGCGCTGATCATGATGTCTGCTGAATATGCTATACAACGATAAGGGGCTGATGAATGGACAACAATAACCGTATCAATCGTCGCGATTTCCTAAAAACGTCATTAGCGATGGCAGGGGGAGTAACGTTTCCCCTGACAATGTTTACCCCGCAATCATTTGCGGCTGATGAGGATTACAAAGCCATTGTTTGCGTCCTGCTAGAAGGTGGCGCAGACGCGTTCAATATGGTAGTCCCCAAAAGAAACAATGTGTTATACAGTAAATACGCGGCGGTTCGGGGAGACATGGCACTTGCTCAGGGTGAATTATTAACCCTGAAAAACACAGCCTATGGTTTTCATCCGCAGATGAAAAACTTACAGAAAATTTTCAACCAAAATAAGTTGGCGGTTGTTGCGAATGTGGGGGCATTGGTTAAGCCCATTAACCCTAAGCTGATCGCGTCAGCCGACCAGATTTATGGTCAACTGCCCAACCTTCCCAGCCAGTTATTTG
>CAZTUZ010000017.1:0-25221 GCA_964617055.1 uncultured Thiothrix sp. | reverse complement strand
CCATGAGGCAGGTGAAAAGTTCATCGGTTATGTGGCAGAAGCAAATCAAGCTCGATCAAGGCAATAGCCGGATTTTTCTGCCCAAATTGGGCTGGATACGTTACCGCAACAGCCGCGACGTATTGGGTGAACTCAGGAATGTCACCGTTTCCGGCAAAAACGGCAAGTGGTTCATCAGCATCCAAACCCAGCGGGATGTGGAAATTGTTCCCTCAACAGCAAACACGGCAGGTGGTCGTTGAAGATTTGCAAGTACGGAATATGTCCCAATCAGCGGCAGGCACGGCGGAAAACCCCGGCAAACAGGTTGCCCAAAAGTCCGGCTTAAACAAAGCCATCCTCGACCAAGGTTGGGGCGAATTTCGGCGGCAACTCGACTACAAAATGGCATGGAAAGGCGGGATGTTGTTTGCTGTGCCGCCACATCACACCAGCCAGACTTGCCCGTGTTGCGGTCACGTCTCCAAAGATAATCGCCAGACGCAGGCACGGTTTGCGTGTGTGGAATGTGGTTACGAAAACCACGCTGATCATGTCGGCGCGGTCAACATTTTAGAGCGGGGACACCGCTTGTCAGCTTGTGGAGATGCGGCATTAAGCCGCTCTGTGAAGCAAGAACCCACCGAAGGGGTGAAGCCGGATGGCTTAGCTCCCGTAGGAATCCCCTATCCTCGGTTACTGAGCTTGTCGAAGTATTAGGGAGGGGAGGATGTCAATCCATGGCAAGAATGGTTTGCCACTCGGTATCGCTAACAGGCATGACCGATAAGCGATTGCCTTTTTGGACGAGGGGCATGTTTTGTAGTGCGGTTTGAGCGCGTAGTTGGGCTAGGCTAATGGGGTGTTTGAATTGGCGGGTAAATGCCACGTCGACCCGATACCAGCGCGGTTTGTCGTTGGTGTGTTTGGGGTCGTAATAGGGGGATTCGGGGTTCATCGCACTGTCATCGGGATAGCCAGCACGAACCACCTGCGCAACTCCCACAATGCTGGGAATGTCACAATTGGAGTGGTAAAAGAACACTTCATCACCCACCTGCATTTGATCACGCAACATGTTACGCGCTTGATAATTGCGCACACCATCCCACGGCTCTGTTCCGACGCGGGCTAAATCATCAATGCTGAATACGTCGGGTTCGGATTTCATTAACCAATACGCCATGACTAACTCACTGTGCTGTTTCAGGGGTGATTTGACAAACGGTGTAATGCCCACCACTTTGCGCTAGGTGCTGTTGTAGCCACGGTAACAGTTCACGCATGTGTTGAGCCAGTATCCACGGCGGGTTAATGATGAACAGCCCGCTACCCGTCATGCCTAGCCCGTCGTGGTCTGCGCTAATGCACAGTTCAATTTGTAAAATGTCAGGAATGCCGCTGTTTTGGAATTCGCGGATCATGGTGTTAATGCGTTGACGTTGAATAACCGGATACCACAGCAAATAAGTGCCATTCGCCAGCCGTTTACGCGCTTTACACAGGGTGGTGATGACATCGTGGTAATCACTTTTTAACTCGTAAGATGGGTCAATCAACGTGACAGCGCGGCGCGTATTCGGCGGTAACAAACTGATTAAACCGTTCAAACCGTCTTGTTGATTAATGTGGGCGCGTTTGTTGTGTTGGAAATTCTCACGCAAATGCTGCGTGTCGCTGGGGTGTAATTCAAATAAATACAGTGAATCTTGAGCGCGTAAGCATTGTGCCGCGATCCACGGTGAGCCGGGGTAATGCAATAATTTTTGGGGTGGGTTAAGTTGTTGTACCAACGTTAGGTAATGTTCTAAAACGGCAGGCGGTTGTGGAGCTTGTAAGAGCGTTTGAATGCCGTGGATGTATTCGCGGGTTTTTTGCGCTTCCGTGCCGTGTAGGGCGTAAACCCCCGCGCCGGAATGCGTGTCAATGTACCAAAATGGTTTGTCTTTTTGGCAGTAGTAATCCAACGTCAATACCAGCGTAATGTGCTTCAACACATCGGCGTGATTACCTGCATGAAAAGCATGGCGATAACTGAGCAAAGCGACTCTCCTTAATGGGGGTGTAACAAGAAGAGAACTGTAGCAAGACGTGCTAAGCCCTTCCACCGCTTTTGTGGCGAAAGTATTGTAAGCCGGATTCAGTGACAGCGGCATCTAAGACCACATCCCAAGGCTGACGTTTCAAGTTATTAACTTGTTGAAAGGCAAACGCATAACCTACCAATAATGGGCGTTGTCGATACGGGCGTTGAATGCGTTTGAAGGCAAATGTGCGGTCATAAAATCCGCCACCCATGCCCATGCGTGTGCCCGTTGTATCAAAACCGACTAATGGGGTGATGATTAAATCCAATGCTCGTGCTGCCCGCTGTTGTGCGGCATTGGCAATGGGTTCAGGAATCCGAAAGCGATTCAGGCGAAAGCGCGTGTGATTATCCCATCTAACAAACCACAATTCGCCGCGCCGACACGGTGCAAGCACGGGTAGATAAAACCGCTGATGGGGCAGGGCGTATTGTCGCAGTGTTCGAGGGTCAGCTTCGCCGCGCACGGGTAAATACAAAGCAATGTGCCGCGCTTTGCGCCACGCGCTGGACCGCCGTAGGTGTTGCACCATTTGCGCCGATAATGCCTGTTGTTGCGCGAGTGGTTGCCCTGTACGTTGGCGACGTAACTGTTGGCGCAGTTGCTGTGTTAATGAAGCTTGGGGGGCTATTGTCAGCGTCATGGGTTTGAAGCGTTGTCCCATTCTTCGGAATGGCCTTCAATGCGCACAATGAACTGTAAATCAACTTCTCCAATGTGCAATTCATCACCAGGGTGTAGATTGCGTACCGTGCGTTGTTGTTGTGGAGCGGTTTCGTGTGCAATATAGCCATTACTAGTGTATTCAACCTGCAAAAAGCCGATGTCGTCATTGCCCAAGACGATTTTGCTTTGCTGTAACGGGATGTAATGTCCGGCTTTGCGTCCGTTTAAGACTTTTAACCATGCGTTGCATTGCTTGTCTAATAGACGAGGATGCACGCTAATGCGGCGTATTTGGGATTCTACACCGTGAGTGGTTTGGAAAAAGATATGGTATTTCCCCAAACCAATGACATCGCCATCTTCCAACAAGTAGCGTTCGACGGGTTGGTGATTGACATAAGTGCCATTTGTGCTGTTCAAATCTTCCAAAAAGCAATCATCGCGCACGACCTTAATGTGTGCGTGATGGGTGCTAATGGTACGGTCTGGTAAATGAATATCGCTTTTGGGGTGTCGTCCGAGCGTAATGGTTGTGCCTTTGATTTCTAAACGCTTGATGATCTGTTTTTCCAACATTACCACCAGTTGAGTCATGATTTAAGCACCTACTTGTTTTAGGGTGTGATTATTATTATTTGCCGTGCGTAGTGTATCGTTGCGGTTGGCATACTGTACGGAATGCTTAGCTTTTTTGTTTGAACCGATACGCACGGTCGCCAGTTGATTATACCCTTTTACTTGGGTTCTCGCATACTTTATCGGGGTTGTGGGGCGTTGGGCATTGTGCGAGAGCGAAGTGTGCGCAGGTGGCAATTGTTCAATAATCGTTACTAACATCGGTGCGTATTCGCGAGGCAAAATAATACGATTAGAGTATTCGGGTGTGGTGATACCTTTGCGAAAACAGGGGTTGAGACTGGTCAGTAGTTCAGGGTGTAACCCCGCCGTGATGGCAAGTTGTGTAAGGTCAATGGGTTTGTCGCTGCGTAATTGCATCAATCTGGCAGTATTGGGGGTTTCGGGTAGCTGGATGCCGTAATATCGTGCATGACTCAACAATTCTTTGAATGCTAAGAGTCGTGGAACGTACTCACGGGTTTCCTTGGGTAAGGGTAAGTTCCAGAAGTTGGTCGGTTGGCCTTTCGCACGATTTTCAGCGATAGCTTGTTCCACTCGACCTTCACCGCAGTTATAGGCGGCTAAAGCCAACAACCAATCACCATTGAACTGGGCATGTAATTTTTGCAGGTATGTTAGTGCTGCTCCGGTAGCGGCAAACGGGTCAAGACGAGCATCGTAGTGTTTGGTTTGTAACAACCCATAATTACTGCCTGTGGATGGAATAAATTGCCACAAACCCGCTGCCCCAGCGCGTGAAAAAATGTCAGGGTTAAAAGCACTTTCGACAAATGGCAATAGTGCCAATTCCATGGGCATGTGGCGATTATCCAGTTCATAAACGATCATGTGCAAGAAGACGCTCGCACGTTCAGAAAGCATGGTGAGTTGTTCAGGATTTTGCCCGTAATAACGCACGAACTGCTGCACACGCGGGTGTTGATTGTATACATGAGGAATTTGAAAACCGCGAAAAACCCGATCCCAAGTATCGAAGTCTTCATTCACAGGGTATGGCGTTATGGGCGGTGCGGGTGTTGCAATACGGTTGTCAGCAGGATTGTAAGCAGATTTTTGCAGTTGAAATGCTGCTGCATCGTCTGTGGGATTAACGACTGTATCGGCTGGAATATCGGCCGCAAGATTCATAGCGGCATCGAGTGCATTGGCATCCGATGTGTATCGGTTCATATTGGCGCAACCTGTCCCCGTAAAAATGGCAACAGCAGACGTTGCGAAGAACGCATAACGGCTTAGATTTATCATTATGGAAGCCCCCAATAGCCTCTTGTTATTATGCCGACCCGCAATTATTCGCTATACTTAGCCCCAGTTGCTATGCAGATTAAATGGGTCGTTCTTGGAAAAAATGGTTTAATTGTCATTATCTTTTCGTATAAGTGTGCCCGAATATAATATGTACCTCTCTTGTAAACAAGGAAAAATCGCTAAGCGTGACTGCCACAACCCTTTCAATCCCTGATGGTATGCTTGCCTGTCGACAGTGGTATGCAGGGCCTCATGGGCAAAATACCTTGGAGCGTGTGCAAACCATTGTGGCGCATTTAACTACCGATATTTTTGGTTACTACGCGCTAGAAATGGGGGCGTTAGCGGGGAAGCACCGTCTATTGCAGGATTCGCGCATAGCTAGTCAGTTTACGGTGGGGGCAGTGCTAGGTGAAGCCAACCACCTTTTGGCTATGCCCGAACAATTACCTATCGCCTTTAATAATGTCGATTTGGTTATTGCCAGCCATGTTTTGGACTGTACAAAACATCCTCACCAAGTTTTGCGAGAAATTGAGCGCGTCCTTGTTCCTGAAGGACATTGTATTCTTATTGGCTTCAATCCCTTTAGTTGGTGTGGTTTGCGCCAACGGTTGCCTTGGCGGAATAAGCCAGCTACTCCGTATCATTCTTACAGCACCTTTCGGGTACGGGATTGGCTGAGCGTATTGGGATTTGAGGTATTGACAACGGTATCAGCCCATCGCTTACCTAACAATAAGCCTAGCAATCTGGTGATAGGGCAATCTTGGGGGCGTTGGCGTGAACAAACGCATCTGACCTTAGGGAGTGTGTACATTATTCATGCACAGAAAAAAGTATCAAACATGACACCCTTATTAAGTTCACGCAAAAGTATCAACGTGTTACGCCCTAAAATTATTGTTAATTCTGGCGCAGGGCGAGTCACCGAACAGGAGCGACAACATGCCGACTGCGAATAACGTTGTCGAAATTTTCACTGATGGCGCGTGTCGTGGCAATCCTGGGGTAGGCGGCTGGGGAGTATTACTGCGTTACAACGGGCGCGAAAAAGAGCTTTACGGCTACGCGCCAGAAACCACTAATAATCAGATGGAACTGATGGCGGCGATTCGTGGTTTGGAAGCATTATCGCGCCCATGCAGTGTGGCGATCACCACAGATTCGCAGTATGTCAAACAGGGCATTACCGAATGGATTCACGGCTGGAAACGTAAAAACTGGCGAACAGCCGCCGGAAAACCCGTGAAGAATGTCGAATTATGGCAGCGTTTAGATGCTGCCGTTGCCGCACACCAAATCACTTGGCACTGGGTAAAAGGGCATAGCGGTCACGATGAAAACGAACGGGTCGATCAACTGGCTAATCGCGCTATCGATGAACGCAAAACCGACTAAGTAATGGGTTAATAGATGACACGCCAAATCATTCTCGATACGGAAACCACGGGGTTAGAACCCAAAGAAGGGCATCGGTTAATTGAAATCGGTTGCGTGGAAATGATTAATCGCCGTTTGACGGGCAATAATTTCCACTATTATTTGCAGCCGGATCGTGAAATTGATGTCGAGGCGATGCAGGTGCACGGCATCACTAACGAATTTCTGGTGGATAAACCGCGCTTTCCTGATATTGCCTCTGCATTACTGGATTATTTAAGCGGCGCGGAACTGATTATTCATAATGCGCCATTTGATATTGGTTTTATTAACCATGAATTACGCTTGATAGAGGCCGAACACGCGCCCATTACCGATTACTGTGGTGTCATTGATACGTTGGTGATGGCGCGGCAAATGTTTCCAGGGCAACGCGCCAGTTTGGATGCGTTATGCAAGCGTTATGAAATCAATAACTCGCACCGCACCTTGCACGGCGCATTATTAGATGCGGAAATTCTTGCTGATGTTTACCTTGCTATGACAGGGGGGCAAGTGAGCTTATTATTGGGCGGGGAAGACGATGGGAAAGGCAGTGATGTCAGTGGCAGTCTTATCCGCCGTGTGACGGCTGATGTCGGTCGCCTGCGTGTGATCACGGCTAATCCTGAAGAATTAGCCGCACACGACGAGCGTTTGGCTGCTATCACCAAATCCTCTGGTAAGTGTTTATGGACAGCTTAGAAATTGAAGGTCGCACCGACGTACAGTAAGTCTGTATCGGTTTTGACGCTGCGTAAGTCGTCGTAGTTTTTGTCGTCGTTCAAATGCAGGAACTGATCACCCTTACCAACATTGTAGTAGCGATCCCAACCCGCTCGCACGCTCCAGTTATCCGTCAGTTCGTGTTCGATTCCAACGCCCACGGTTGGGCTGATGCCATTGTCTGTGGTTTTGTAGGTTTCGTGTACATCATCGAGATTTTTGTAATCCATTTTGTTTTTATTTTGCCAAGCAAATGCCCCAGCTTTACCAAATACGGAAGTTTTACCATTGGCAAAATGGTGGCTAGCTTTGGCACTAACCCCGATTCCGTGAGTTTTCTGACGAGCGTGGGCGGTTTCAGTGCGCCCGTCCGTTGTTGGGCGGTTCATGTTGAGTTCGTAGGTATTGCCTAAATCCGCGTACTCGCCTTCGATAGCGAGATTCCGTGTGATATTAACCCCGCCATAAACCTTGTAAGCAGTATTTTTCTTATCCATTTTAAATTCTGAACCCGCGCATTCAGGGCAGAATTGTTCATCAGAACCGTCATTACTGGCTGAACCAACTCCCGCACCCACATAAAAAGGTGATAACCCCGCGTGTGCCATGCCTGACCCTAATAAAGCGGTAAGACCTACATTGACAACAAGTAATTTTTTCATCGGCCTGAATCCTTAGAAATGAGTAAGTTATAAAACGGACATCCTTTCTTTGTTATTTTAGAACTGTGGGTTCGCTTGCAGGGTTTTGAGGTGGGATAGGCGGTAATGCCTTACCGATAGTCGGGGCAACTCATCACAGTTGCCCTGTGTTTTGTTCAATAAAAGTAAAGCTTAAAAGCTAGCGGCTAATTGGCGGGCTGAACCAAAATCGGTTTTGCCGCTGCCGAGTTTGGGGATTTCCGCCAGGCTGCGAATCGTGGCGGGAATCATGAGTGGGTTCATGCCGCCATCGATTAATTGGCGTTTTAACACGGCTTCATCGTGTGTGCCAGCGATCAATAACACGATTTTCTCGCCTTTTTTATCATCGGGTAAATTGACCGCGACCAATTCCAGTTCGGAGTTGCCAACAATCTGGCGGATTTGCTGTTCCACTGCTGAGAGGCTGACCATTTCACCGCCGAGTTTGGCAAAGCGTGAGTAACGGTCAACAATGGTTAAGAAACCGTCTTCATCGACATGACCTTTGTCACCCGTTTTGTACCAGCGTTGCCCATCCAGCTTTGCAATGACTTCTGAGGTCTTTACGGGGTTATTCAGGTAGCCTTTCATGACTTGTGGGCCACCGATGAGGATTAAACCATCCGTACCCGTCGGTAAGTTTTCCAATGTCACAGGGTCAACAATGCGGAAACTTGTACCAGGTAATGGCATCCCGACTGTGCCTTCTTTGCCACCGATTTGCACTTTCCAATAACGATTATCGAGGTGATCGGGCAGGTTCACGCTGGCAACGGGGGAGGTTTCCGTTGCGCCATAACCTTCTAAAATGCGTTTACCAAAGCGTTCCAAGAACAAGCGGCGCACTTCGGGGGCGAGTTTTTCTGCACCAGCGACCACATAACGCAGGGATTGAAACATGAGTGGATGCACGCGGGAATTTTTCGCATATAAACGTAAGAATGTGCCCGTCCCGAATAACACCGTGGCTTTGTAACGCGCTACCCCTTTGGCAATGTTCACCGCGTCGGTCGGGTCAGGATGGCACACAATGGGAATGCCTTCCGCCATTGGCATTAAGGTGCTGGCGAGTAAACCAAACGCATGGAACGTGGGTAATGTGCCCATTAATACGTCATTTTCCAACATGTTTAACGCATCCGCGATTTGATGTGCATTGGCTGCCAAATTACGGTGGGATAATTCCACGCCCTTGGGTGCGCCTTCACTACCGCTGGAAAACAGAATTGCTGCGGTTTGATCCATGTTAATAGTTGCCATGTACAGTCGGCGTAATAACCACGAGCGTAGGCTTTTCACCGCGAGCAATGTAAGAATAAAGCGGTATTTAGGAATAGCAGCTTTTAAATCCTCCATCATTAATAAACGGGTTTCGGGTAAAATAGCGGCAATATCAATGCCACGCTCTTTGAGTTTTTCCAGAAAACGTTTGGAAGTGTAAATGGTTTGGATATTGGCTTGTTGCACCGAACTTTGTAAAGCCGCATGACTAGCGGTGTAGTTTAAGTTCACCACGGTTTTACCCAGACTTAATACCGCCATATTCGCAATTGCGCCGCCTGAACTGGTGGGAAGTAATAGCCCGATATTTTGTTCTGGGCTGTGTTTTTTGATTAATGCAGCAAAACGAAACACGGCTGCCATAAAACGCTGGTGATTTAACGGTTCGCCAATCACATCGGTTGCCGCCATGCGTGTGCCCAAACGTTTGGCTGAACGCAACCAATTATATGGAATTGGATCAATCATTTGCGTGAAGGCTTCCCACGCTGCAAACGATAAATCAAAAACATGCTGTTTTAATTCATTGGCATGGGTGTTATTTGGTAAAGGTTTGCCAAAAGACACCACGATGTCACGTTTAAATCCGGTGTGGCGGCTTTCGCGTAAAAAAGCACTGGAACGTGAAAAGCGGCTACCCCATAAACCGTGCAAGTAAAATGGAATAATTTGTGCGTCGGTATCCCGAATCGCGCGTTCATAACCGCGTTTAAAGTCTGCCATTTGTCCGGTACGAGTAATTGCACCTTCAGGGAATAAACAAACTGCACCACCTGCTTTTAAAATCTCGGTGATGTGTTCTAATGATTCTGCACTGGCGGAACTGCTAATCGGTACAACACCTGCCCAATCCAACGCCCAACGCCAATACCAACGGTCGTAATAGTGTTTTTCAATCACAAAGTGTAATTGACGTGGACAAGCCAATTGCACCAATGCCCAATCAATAAAACTTATGTGATTGCCTAGCACCAATAAACCGCCTGTTGCGGGAATGTGTTGTGCGCCGAGTACATTTAAACGGTAACGAGTGCGAAATAACCAGCCTAAACTCAAACGAATGACCCAGAGCGGGATGTAACCCACGAGGTACAACAGGTGTGTTACCAGCGATGGTTGGGGGCGTGTTGGTAGCGACATAAAAAACTCCTCAGAATCACATTGTTGTTATGTGTTCGGAGGATATGAATTTTTAGGACTTTTACACAAGCAAAAACCAAAAAGTAGCGTAATACGCGTCCTTTAGTCGTCGTTTAATGCAAGAAGTCGTATAAATCATCCACGGCAATGCTTAAATCCACGGATTCCAGTTGCAATGTTTGCCCGCTGGTGAAGTGTTCCCGCACCCAATCAGTACGGCGGCGATAAATTTCGACAAAAGGAATGTCTTGGGCGCACAACACATATTCTTGCAAACTGGGTAATAAGCGATAGCCCGTGAGTTTTTCATTGCGGTCAGCGCGTGCCGTGCTGTTGGAAAGTACCTCAACAATCAAGCATGGGGCGGTATTGTAGTGGTCGTTGGTTTCTTCTTCGCAAGTTACTTGCACGTCAGGGTAATAAAAGCGCGTGTCATGGATGGTTTGAATCGCTACTTTCATATCGGATTGAAATACCTGACAACGGCTGCCCTTCAGGTGATTGGACAGTGCAGTTGCCATGTTCATACTGATGCGGTTATGGTTGCGGCTCGCGCCTGCCATCATGTAAATCTGCCCATTGAGGTATTCGCATTTTTCCCCGTGATCAGCGCGGTCCTTCTCATAGAATAAATATTCTTCGGGTGAAACAAACAGTGTTTTGGGTAGTGCGCCCATGATTGTCGCTCCTTGGCAGTGTTGTTATGCAGTTTAGCACTTATCCACACGGAGGCAAGTTAGCGCGATCAATGCCCGTAGTTGTCACACGCGCATCACGGATGTTACACATTTTGGTGCAGATGCAGGCATACTATGCGCCCTTAGTAATTCATCCGTGAGTAACCGTGCATGTTTGGACGCATCCGTGAAGACATTCAGTGCATTTTTGCGCGTGATCCTGCCGCGCGTAATGTGTTTGAAATTGTCACTACCTACCCAGGGGTACTGGCTATTGTGTTCCACCGTTTGGATCATTGGCTGTGGTGTCATGGGTTTAAGTGGTTAGCTCGCGTGCTGTCGAACGTGGCGCGGTTATTGTCGGGGATCGAAATTCACCCTGCTGCGAAAATTGGACGACGCTTTTTTATTGACCACGGTATGGGTGTGGTGATTGGGGAAACGGCAGAAATCGGCGACGATTGCACCTTGTATCATGGCGTTACTTTGGGCGGAACGAGTTGGCAAAAAGGCAAACGTCACCCTTCTTTGGGCAATAATGTGGTGATTGGCGCGGGAGCGAAAGTGTTAGGACCGATTATGCTGCACGATGGTGCGCGGATTGGCTCGAATGCGGTGGTTGTTAAAGACGTTCCTGCGGGCATGACCGTTATTGGCATTCCAGGGCGCGTTGTTACCTCACGCAGTGAAGATGAAAAACGCCGTGAAGAAATGGCGGAGAAACTCGGTTTTGATGCTTATGGTGCGGCACAGGACATGCCAGACCCCGTAGCGAATGCGGTGAATCGCATGTTGGATCACATCCAACTCATGGATGAACGTATGGATAAACTCTGTGCAGAAGTGCAGCGTTTGGGTGGGCAGTTGGATGCAAAACCATTGTCGGATTTACGCGCCGAAGATTTTAGCACATTGTGCAGTGCAGCCAAAAAATCCACTGAAAAGTCATAATACTTGACTGTATTTGTCAGGAATTGTTAGGATGGCGGCAGCCTGAATGGAGAGCACGATCTATGAAACTGACAACGAAAGGGCGTTATGCCGTTACTGCCATGTTGGATTTGGCATTACACACGAGCGATAACCCTGTGTCTTTGGCGGAAATTTCTGAACGGCAGGATATATCACTATCCTACTTAGAACAACTCTTTGCCAAATTGCGTAAAGCTGGGTTGGTTGTCAGTATGCGCGGACCTGGTGGTGGTTATCAACTCAATGGTAGTGCATCGGATATTGCCATTGCTGATATTATCAGCGCAGTGGACGAACATGTGGATGCAACCCGTTGTGGTGGCATTGGTGACTGCCAAGATAATAAGCGTTGTTTGACGCATGATTTGTGGATGGATTTAAGCAAACAAATCCGTGATTTCTTGTCAGACATTACCCTAGCAGACATGACCGCGAAAATGGATGTACAAGAAACAGCCGCACGTCAAAAAAAACGCATTGATTTCATGCCCCGCAGCCACTCGCATTAATGCTGATAACGCAGGAAATAGGATATTCCCATGACTGACCGTAAACCCATTTACTTCGATTACGCTGCAACCACCCCTGTTGATCCGCGTGTCGCTGAAAAAATGATGCAATGCCTCACACTTGATGGCATGTTTGGTAATCCCGCTTCGCGCAGTCACCTTTTCGGCTGGCAAGCGGATGCTGCCGTTGAACATGCGCGTGAGCAAGTCGCGGCATTGGTGAATGCTGACCCCAAAGAAATCGTCTGGACGAGCGGGGCAACCGAGTCCGATAACCTTGCGATTAAGGGAGCAGCGCACTTTAATGAGCGTAAAGGTAAGCACATTATTACCTGCAAAACCGAGCACAAAGCGGTTTTGGATACTTGTCGCCAATTAGAACGCGAAGGTTTTGAGGTGACATACCTTGACCCTGAACCCAACGGCTTGTTGGATTTGGAAAAGTTTACAGCAGCGATTCGCCCCGATACCACGGTCGTTTCGATTATGCACGTTAATAATGAAACGGGTGTGATTCAGGACATTGCCACCATTGGTGAGATTTGTCGCGCAAATAAAATCGTGTTCCATGTTGATGCGGCGCAAAGCGCGGGTAAAGTACCAATGGATTTGGAAACGCTGAAAGTCGATTTAATGAGCTTTTCCGCGCACAAAATCTACGGTCCTAAAGGCATTGGTGCGCTGTATGTGCGCCGCAAACCGCGTGTACGCATTGAAGCGCAAATGCACGGTGGTGGCCATGAACGTGGGATGCGTTCGGGGACATTGCCAACGCACCAAATCGTCGGCATGGGCGAAGCGTTCCACATTGCTAAAGCGGAAATGCAAACCGAAACCGACCGCATTTTGATGTTGCGTAATCGTTTGTGGGATGGTTTGAAAGACATGGAAGAAGTCTACCTCAACGGTGATTTAGAGCAGCGTGTAGCGGGTATTCTGAATGTCAGTTTTAACTATGTAGAAGGCGAAAGCTTGATGATGTCGCTGAAAGATTTAGCCATGTCATCGGGTTCGGCGTGTACCAGTGCTAGCCTTGAACCCAGCTATGTGTTGCGAGCGTTGGGGCGTAGTGATGAATTAGCCCACAGTTCTTTGCGTTTGTCGATGGGACGCTTTACCACGGTGGAAGAAGTGGATTACGCGATGGAACGTATCCGCGCTGCGGTGGATAAATTGCGTGATCTTTCTCCGTTGTGGGAAATGTTCAAAGAAGGCATCGACTTAAGCAAGGTTGAATGGGTTTCGCATTGAGATTTGGAGGTGAAAAACAATGGCTTACGGTGAAAAAGTTTTAGACCATTACGAAAATCCGCGTAATGTTGGCGCGTTGGATAAAAACGCGAAAAACGTTGGTACTGGTATGGTCGGCGCACCCGCGTGTGGCGACGTGATGAAACTGCAAATTCAAGTGAATGAACAAGGCGTGATTGAAGATGCGAAGTTCAAAACTTACGGTTGTGGTTCGGCGATTGCGTCTTCCAGCTTATTGACTGAATGGGTCAAAGGCAAAACCTTGGAGGAAGCCAAACAGATCAAAAATACCGACATTGCTGCAGAATTGGACTTGCCACCTGTCAAGATTCACTGTTCGGTACTGGCAGAAGATGCGATTCGTTCGGCGATTGAAGATTATCAAAGCAAGCAACCGTAACGCATCAAACGACGATAGGAGTAGACAATGATTACCTTGACAGAAACCGCTGCTGACCGTGTAGGCAAATTCCTCGCCAACCGTGGTAAAGGACTGGGTTTGCGGTTAGGCGTGAAGACCACGGGATGTTCCGGTATGGGTTACATCATGGAGTTCGTTGACGAACTGCAAGACGGTGACACTGTATTTGAAAGCCACGGCGTAAAGGTAATCGTTGACCCTAAAGCCTTGGTCTATTTGGACGGTACGGAAGTGGATTACACCCGCGAAGGCTTAAACGAAGGCTTCAAATTCGGCAACCCGAATGAAAAAGCGCGTTGTGGCTGCGGCGAGAGCTTCACCGTCTAATGGCAATGCAAGCGTTTAGTCAGGATTATTTCGCGCTGTTGGGTTTGCCCGTGCAATTTGCCGTGGATGAAACCTTACTCACGCAACGTTTACGCGACTTGCAAGCGCAATACCACCCTGATCGTTTTGCCCACGGTAGCGATCAGGAAAAGCGTTTGGCGATGCAGTTCACCTCGTTGTTGAATGAAGCGTATACCACGCTTAAACAGCCGCGTTTGCGAGCGCGGTATTTGCTGCAACAAGCGGGTGTAGCGATTAATGATGAACGCGATACTGCGTCTGACCCTACGTTTCTCATGGCACAAATGGAATTGCGCGAAGCGATTGACGATGCCGAAGGCGCGTCTGACCCATTAGCCGCCTTGGACGCGCTGGGGGCGCAGATTCGCACGGCACTGCAAGCATTGGAATACGATTTCGCTACCGCTTGGTCAGCACAAACTTACCCCGCTGCTAAAGACGCAATGCTGAAAATGCGTTTCTACGAGCGTTTGCTGGAAGACATCCGTCAGCGCGAAGAACGGCTGGAAGACAGCTTCTAAGGATTCATCATGGCATTACTGCAAATTTCCGAACCCGGTATGGCGACGGTGGCGCATCAGCACCGTTTAGCGGCTGGCATTGATTTGGGGACGACCAATTCCTTGGTCGCCAGCGTGCGTAGCGGGCAAACCAGCACTTTCCCAGACGGACACGGGCGGCATTTATTACCGTCGGTGGTGCGTTACAGCGCGGATGCTGCCCCCGTGGTGGGGTTTGAAGCAAAAGCAGCAATGGCAGAAGACCCGTTGAATACCATTGCCTCGGTCAAACGCTTGATGGGGCGTGGCGTGGCGGATGTGACGCAATTGGCTGGGCAATTGCCGTACCAATTCGCACAAGGTGAATCTGCCGTACCGCGCATAGTGACCGCTGGTGGGGCAGTCACGGCGGTACAAGTTTCTGCCGAAATTTTACGAACGTTAAAGCAACGTGCCGAAGCGACCTTGGGTGACGAACTCAGCGGCGTGGTGATTACTGTTCCGGCGTATTTTGACGACGCACAACGCCAAGCCACCCGCGATGCGGCGACCTTGGCGGGGTTGAATGTTTACCGCTTATTGAATGAACCAACGGCCGCAGCGGTGGCGTATGGTTTAGACCAACAAGCCGAAGGCGTGATCGCGGTGTACGACCTCGGTGGCGGTACGTTCGACATTTCCATTTTGCGCCTGCACCGTGGTGTGTTTGAAGTGTTGGCAACGGGCGGCGATTCGGCGTTGGGTGGCGATGATTTCGACCACGCGGTGGCGGAATGGTTATTGCAACAAGCGGGTTTAAACGCGACCACCGACCAAAAAATCTTACGCACGGCCTTGGTGACAGCGCGGGAAGCGAAAGAACGTTTAACCACCGCTACCAGCGTCACGTTGACGTTAGGCGCGTGGCAGGGTGAATTGTCGCGCACGTTGTTGAACGAATTAATTGCGCCGCTGGTGAAAAAAACCCTCGTGGCGTGTCGGCGTGCATTACGCGATGCCAATCTCGACAAAACCGCGATTAATGACGTGGTAATGGTCGGCGGTTCGACTCGCGTATTGGCAGTGCGTGAACAAGTTGCCGATTTTTTCGGTAAAACCCCATTGACCAATATTGACCCTGATCGCGTGGTTGCCATTGGTGCGGCGATTCAAGCCGATGTGTTGGCAGGCAATAAACCCGACGCGGACATGTTGCTGCTGGACGTGATTCCGCTGTCATTGGGTTTGGAAACAATGGGCGGCTTAGTGGAAAAAATCATTCCGCGCAATACCACGATTCCCGTAGCACGAGCACAAGAATTTACCACGTTTAAAGACGGGCAAACTGCCATGTCGATTCACGTTCTGCAAGGTGAACGCGATACCGTGGAAACCTGCCGTTCGTTAGCGCGGTTTTCCTTGAAAGGCATTCCGCCAATGGTTGCGGGGGCGGCGCGGATTCGCGTGACGTTCCAAGTCGATGCCGATGGTTTATTGAATGTTACCGCGCAAGAACAAACCACGGGTGTGCTGGCAGGTGTGGAAGTGAAGCCGTCGTATGGTTTAAGCGATAATGAAATCGAAACCATGCTGCGTGATTCCATGAGTTATGCGCGTGAAGACATGGAAGCACGTCGCTTGCGTGAGCAACAAGTCGAAGCCGACCGTTCCATTGAAGCCTTGGAAGCCGCCTTGCAAAATGATGGCGATACTTTACTCACTGCTGACGAACGCGCTGCGCTGTTGGTCGCCCGTGATCAATTACGCGAATTACGCCAAAGCACGGACGCATTAGCCATTGAAAATGGCATTAAAGCTCTGGAAAAAGCCGCCGAAAGTTACGTCGAACGGCGCATGAATGCCAGTATTCGTGCGGCAATGGCGGGGCATCGCATCGAAGATTTTAAGGAATAACACCATGCCAAAATTGATTTTTTTACCGCATGAGGACATCTGCCCCGAAGGTGCAGTGATTGAAGTGACGACAGGCATGAGCATTTGCGATGCAGCCTTGCAACACGGCATTGAAATCGAACACGCCTGTGAGAAGTCGTGCGCATGTACCACTTGCCACGTTTATATCCGTGAAGGATTTGATTCGCTTGAAGAAGCCACCGACCAAGAAGAAGATTATCTCGACAAAGCTTGGGGAGTAGACCCTGATTCGCGTTTGAGCTGCCAAGCCAAAGTCGGCGATGAAGATTTAGTCATCGAAATCCCCAAATACACAATTAACATGGTTTCCGAACACCATTAAGGGAGTAGCGTAATGGACGCATTAAAATGGACAGACGTGCAAGAAATTGCCATTCAACTGTACGACAATCACCCTGATGTCGACCCACGCTACATTCGTTTCACCGATTTGCACGCATGGGTCATGGCATTAGACGACTTCAGCGACGCGCCAGACAAATCCAACGAAAAAATCCTCGAAGCCATTCAAATGGCGTGGATTGACGAAGCGGGTTAAGCATCTAGAAGCGATACTGTACTTTGTCCTGTGTGTCAATGGTAATAATGTGCTGATTGACAAGTTGCTGTACCAATTGATTGACATCATTATCTTTTAGCCGTTTGGCAAACGACGCATCAATGTAAGAAATCAAACTATCCTTGCGTGTTGGGCGGTTGTTTGTGGATTTACGCAGCCGCTCAAGCAAAAAAGTGATTTGCTCATGGGGATTCGTTGGTAAGAGTGGTTGTGTGACTGTCCCTTGTGGTGACGTTTGTGTGTGTTGCTGCATTTTCGGTTTGAATACAGGTACTTCATCAAACTCATCATGACGAGCAGCAATAATATGCTGTTGATGCAGGTGTTTGATGAGTGCGTCAAAACCTTTGTCTTTAGAAATAATGTGGAAATGTCCGTTCGTATCCAGTTTCGATGCTTGCCCAATGTGAAAAGCCAAAATGAAATCCAGAGCATTTTTGCCGGAAGCGGCTGTTTCCAATAGGCGTACCTTTGCATGGTATTGCAGTAGCTGTTGAACTAAAGAAACAGGTAAATGTTTTTGCTTCTCGCCGACAATGAGCGTGACACGGACAGGTTTATTGTGAATGAGTTTTAAATCCGTCACCTGTGTATTTTCAAAATCAACGAAAATATGCTGAATAGGAGATGCTGTATCCATTATTTATTGGGGTGTTGTTTGGATGCCTCTAGCGTGAAATAAATTAATCATAGAGGCAACCCTTTTCCGACCAGTGTGCGTTTATTCCACGCGCACGGCAGTGCCGCTGGCAGTGACCATTAACATGCCGCCGCTGCTTCCCATGTTGACATTTTCATAATCAAGGTCAATGCCCACAATCGCGTTCGCGCCCATTTCACGCGCTTGTTCTTCCATTTCTGCAAGGGCAATGTCGCGTGCTTTGCGCAATTCTTTTTCATAAGCACCGGAACGCCCGCCCACAATGTCCCGAATCCCCGCGAAGAAATCTTTGAATATATTCGCGCCTAAAATCGCTTCACCCGTGACAATGCCGTAATACTGTGTGATGCGTTTGCCTTCGATATTGGCGGTGGTGGATTTAATCATGGTGTGCTCCGTTGTTGTTTATCCTAATGAATGATACAAATTCTAATGATACTAGGGGTAATAACAATAAAACCCTGTTTAATTGTGCTTGTGTAAAGCCAGAAACCTTATTGTTGTGGTGGATTGATTGTCTCACATGCCCAATCATCAATGGTTTTGAGTTCACTGCTAAAATTAATGCCTAGTAAAATTTTAGGGCGTGTATCATCGTGAAATGCCCCAGCATAATCCCGTTCTTTTATTTGCTTTAATGCAGCTTGTGCTGTTTTATCCAGTTTGAACTCAATAATGTAAATGTGGCTTATGGTTTTAACAATGCAATCCACGCGTCCATTGCTTTCATTAACTTCGGCATCGCTGTACTGCCCAAGGTAAAAAAAAGTCAGGTAAATCAAACTGTGGTAATACGCCTCACGATCTTGCAGGAAAATCTGATACGGAATTTTCTTGAACACTGTTTTGATGATTTCAATCACCTCCGGCAAATCATTGTCGTCAAAGGCTTCACTTAGGTGCACCACCATCGGTGTTGTTCGGGCAGGTTCAACATGCGCCCATTCCGCCATCAGGAAAATCATCATTGACGCACGCACTTCACGGTTAGGGTAATCCAACCAATACATGCCACGTTTATCTTGATCTTTCAGGGTCAAATAGCCTGTTTGGAACATCACGGGAACGAGCTCTAATTCCTCAAGGTCGTAATTGCCTAAAGCCAACCCATCCACTCGTAATTTATCCAGACGATACACTTTCTTGCGGTGCATTAGCTTCGGTAAAAACGTCGGCGTACCCGATTCAAACCAGAAATTACGGAATGCTTGTGCTTGAAAAAAGCTCAAGATCGAATATGGATTGTAAACGCGGGTGCGCAAATCCCAACTGTAACCGTTATACCACTCGCGTATTTTTGCCTGTAATGCCTCACGGGTTAACCCAAGATAACGTTCGGTTTCTGGCATATAAGGCGCGAAATAGTGTTCCAACTCCGTTTGTGTATACCCCAACAACGTACTCGCACTGCGGTCGAATGTCAGGTCAAACAGGTTATTCAAATCCGAGAAAATCGATACGCGGCTAAACTTCGACACGCCCGTAATCAACAAAAACTCCAAATACGGGTCACTGTCTTTCAGCACCGAATAGAAGGTTTTCATGGTCTGCTGATTGGCTTTGGCTTGTGGAATGTCGTCGAGGTAATCAATCAATGGCTTGTCGTATTCGTCGATCAGCAACACCACTTTGCCTTGTTGCTGGGCAAGTTTAACTAATAATTCGGTAAACACGCTTTTTAGGGTTTTACTGACCAGCGTAATGCTATGTTGCGCGGCAATGTGTTCCAAAGTTTGTTGTAAAGCAACCTCCAACCCTAAACCTTGGTAGTCAAGTTGATTGATGGAAAGGTGAATAACAGGGTGGATTTTCTGCCAATCCCACTGCTCGGCAATCCACAAGTCCGTGAATAATGCACGTTGACCTTGGTAGATGGCTTTAATGGTGGATAGGAGTAGTGACTTTCCGAAGCGGCGTGGACGTGACAGGAAGAAATACTTCCCTTGCAGCAGTATGTGTTGGATTTGCTTGGTTTTATCCACATACAAACAACCCCGCTCACGCAGTTCGGAAAAAGTTTGGATACCCACGGGTAAGGTTTGCATGGTTGTTCTGCCTATCAATCATGAGGCTCAAGCATAGCAAATTTCTGGGTATGACACTTCTACTGGTTTTTGTAAACTTTTTGTGTACATGAAGTCGGTTCACCGTGCCATGCCTTCATTGTTAAGCAGCAGTTTAGTTTTTTAAGACTCCCTCCAGCACTTTCCAGACGTTTTCCAGCACTTTGGGTTGGGCTTCGGCGGTGGGATGTAAGCCGTCGGCTTGCATGAAATCCCAGTTATCGGCGACACCTTCGAGCAAAAACGGCACGAGTGGCAAATGATATTGTTTGGCTAGATCGTGGTAAGTGGTGGCGAATTTTTCGGTGAATGCCGCGCCGTAATTGGGGGGTAATTGAATACCGATCAGCACGACTTTGGCATTGGCGGCTTGTGCGAGTTGAATCATTTGTTCGAGGTTATGGCGCATGGTGTCGATTTCAATGCCGCGTAAGCCATCATTTGCGCCGAGTTCGATTAAAACGTAATGCGGTTGATGGGTTTTGAGCGCGTCGGGTAAACGGGTTAAGCCGCCGGATGAGGTTTCACCGCTAATGCTGCCATTGACGATGTTGTCATCCTTGCCGAGTTTGTCTTGCAATAAATTCACCCAGCCTTTTTCCACAGGGATGCCATACGCCGCGCTTAAGCTGTCGCCCCACACCAATAGCGTTTTAGGTGGTATGGCGGGTGCGTCGGCTGCCATAACAACCGTACTGAAGGCTGGTATAAACCCTAAGAGTGCGCAAATCAGGTAAAGTGTGCGAATCATTCGTTATTTCCTGGTTAATATGAATCAAGCAGTCATTCAGACCCATCATTTAGTCAAAACTATCCCGCAAGCGGGGCGGGATTTGCAAATTCTTCGTGATATTAATGTGGCGATTGCTGCGGGTACGTCGGTAGCGATTACGGGGACATCCGGTTCGGGCAAGAGCACGTTATTGGGCTTATTGGCGGGGTTAGATGCGCCCAGCAGTGGTTCGGTGGCGTTATTGGGGCAAACATTAGACGGTTTGAACGAAGACCAACGCGCTGCTTTGCGGTTGGGTAAGGTGGGGTTTGTGTTCCAAGCGTTTCATTTGCTGGAGAACCTGACCGCGCTGGAAAACGTCATGTTGCCTTTGGAATTGGGGGCGCAAGGCGAACGTGAAACCCGTGCGCGTGAGGCATTGCAACAGGTGGGTTTAAGGGCACGTTTGCAGCATTTCCCCGCGCAATTATCCGGTGGTGAACAGCAACGGGTGGCATTGGCACGGGCGTTTGTGACCCGTCCGCAGATTTTGTTTGCTGACGAACCCACAGGCAATTTGGACAAAGCCACGGGCGAGGACATCAGCAATCTATTGTTTGCTCTACAAGCGCAATGGCACACCACGTTAGTGCTGGTGACGCACGATGACACGTTGGCAGCACGTTGCCAATACCATTACCGTTTGGTGGATGGGGTATTGGTATGAGACGCGCATGGCAACAGTGGCGGCAACGCTGGCGCATGGCGGAACTGCGTTTATTGCTGGTGGCATTGGTGGTGTCGGTAACGGTGGTAACAGCCGTCGGTTTTTTCACCAGTCGTGTGGAAAACGCTATGTTAGCGCAAGCGCGGCAATTACTCGGCGGTGATCTGGTGCTAACGTCGGCACGTCCGCTGGCGACGGATTATCTACAACGTGCGGAACAATTGGGTTTGCAAACCGCACAGATCGTGAGTTTCCCCAGCATGGCGACGGTGGGCGAACAGGCGAAGCTGGTGCAATTGCAGGCGGTATCACACGCTTACCCGTTGCGTGGTGATTTGAAAGCTGCCGCAACGTTGGACGCTCCCGAACAAGTCGTTACCGGACAATTACCCGCGAAAGGCGAGGTGTGGGCAGAAGCGCGGGTATTTGCCGAATTGGGCGTGAGCGTGGGGGCGCGTGTGCAATTAGGGCGTTCCACCTTCACGTTTAGTAGAGTGCTGACGCAAGAGCCGGATCGTGGCACGAATGTATTTCAGCTTGCGCCGCTGGTGCTCATGAATCTGGACGATTTACCCGCCACAGGTTTGTTATCGCCCGCCAGTCGTGCCAATTTTAGCCAGTTGTACGCCGGAAAATTATCGACAGTTCAGCAATTTCGTCAAAGCTTGCAAGCGCAATTAAAGCCGACCGAGCGGTTTCGTACTGTGGAAGAAGATGTCGCTTCCGTGCAGCAGGCATTGCAGCGTGCTGGGCGGTTTTTGGGTTTAGCCGCATTATTGAGCGTGGTGTTAGCGGGGGCGGCGGCGGTGTTGACGGCTAACAGTTTCATGCGCCGTGAATGGTCAGCAGTGGCGGTACGCAAGGCGATGGGTATGACGCGGCGGCAAATCGTGCGTGATTACAGTGTGTCGCTGTGCATAACGGCGGGATTGGCGGTGGTGATCGGGGCGGCGTTGGGATGCATTTTGCAGTGGGGTTTGGGTTTGTGGTTAAGCCATACGCTGCAACAAAGTTTACCCGCACCCAATGTGATGCCTGTATTTAGTGGCGCATTGACGGCATTTATTCTGCTATTGGGGTTTGCGCTGCCAGCGTTATTGCGGTTGGTGGATACTTCACCCATGCAAATCCTGCAAGGCGCGTGGCAAGCTCCGCGTCAAAGTGTGTGGTGGGTGGTGCTCGCGGTGTTGATGGCAGTGGCTGGATTATTGTGGTTGCAAGCGCGGGATGTGCGTTTGGCGGCGATGGTACTGGCGGGATTACTGGTTGGCATTGCGCTGTTTTGGGGGCTGGCAAGCGTGAGTTTGCAGGCGATACAAACCCTACGGCAACGCTGGGCAGTGGCATGGTTGCCAGCATTGGGGCATTCGCGCCGTGCGGTGTTATTGGTGGTGGTGTTTGCTACGGGATTATTCGCATTATTGCTGCTCACCACGGTGCGTACCGATTTATTAAACCGTTGGGAAGCGAGTTTGCCAGCGGATGCACCGGATCATTTCCTGATTAATATCCAACCGCAGGAAGTCGCCCCATTGCAAGGTTTTCTGACGCAACACCAACTCAAAGCCACTCTGTTCCCGATGGTGCGCGGGCGTTTGGTGGCGGTTAATGGTAAAGCGGTCAGCGAGGAGCAATACCCAGACCCACGCGCCAAGCGTCTGTTGGAGCGCGAGTTTAACTTATCGGCGACGGAACAATTACCCGCGAGTAATGTTGTGGTGGCTGGGCAATGGTTTAGCGGGAAGGATACGGGTTTTTCGATTGAAAAAGGCATTGGTGAAACCTTGCAGTTTGGGATGGGTGACAAGCTCACTTTCGACATTGCCGGACAGCATGTGAGCGAAACCGTGACCAGCGTGCGTGAAGTGCGTTGGGACAGTATGCAGCCGAATTTCTTTGTGATTACCACGCCGTCGACGTTGGCAGCATTGCCGCGCACCTTCATTACCAGTGTGCATATCGGTACACAACCCAGCATGGTGGCGGATTTGGTCAAACAGTTTCCTAGCATTACCGCGATTGACGTGAGTGCTATGTTGCGTCAGGTGAAAAGTTTGCTGGAACAAGCCAGCCAAGCGGTGCAGGGGATTTTTGTATTTACCTTAGTGGCAGGGATTGTGGTGTTGATGGCGGCATTGCAATCGCAAAAAGCCGAACGCCGTCGTGAAATAGCGATTCTTAAAGCAATGGGGGCGCGACAACGTTTCTTGCAACAACGCATTTGGGGTGAATTTCTGCTAATCGGTGGGATTGCAGGTGGTTTGGCTGGTGCGTTAGCCGGAATCGTTGGCGCGTTGGTCGGTTATTTCCTGTTTGACCTCGACTGGCATTGGGCATGGTCGCCTATTGTGGTTGGTGGGTTTGCAGGCAGCTTGTTGGTAGGCGTAGCAGGTTATTGGAACTTGCGTGGCTTATTGCAGGTATTGCCATTGTCTTTATTGAAAAGTTAAGACGAGTGGTTTTCCGACATATTTGCTCGGAAAACGCGACGGTTATCGCCTGTCAGTCGTTTCTGTGCTGACAGGCTGTTACACTCTGTAGCCTGTAGATGCCCCAATTTAAAATAATAAATGGATGTAACACAATGCCTACAGCCGAAGCTACGCTCACAAATTACCGTTTTATCCCGCTAACGGAAGCTAAAGCCCGCGAATGGATGGCTGCTTTGCCGATTGCCGACACAGGCGAAACCACCAAGCGCATTTTCCACGGTTTGGTCGATTTGAACCGCCGCGCTTTGCCGCCACAGACACGCTTGGCAATTAGCGAATTGTTGCGTCCGGCGGTGGACATTGCCTTGGAAAACTTGCATCGGCATTTGGTGGCGCGGGCTTTTCCTTTGACGCAAAAAAGCCAGAAAATTTTTGAACTCACGCAATCCGTGATGTTGGAGTTCGCGGGGTCGTATCAAGTGGCAACGCTGGACATAATCACGCGCAACGAAAGCACGAAAAAGTTACTGCAATTAGCGATTTACCGTGTTTTGGATTACATGGGGCGTGTATTGCTATTGACCTATTCGGTGTATGTGCGTACCCGTGAAACATTGTGGCATGATATTCATCACCTGTATTTGTTGGCGGTGGAAAATGGTGTGGATCAGTTGCGCCTAAAAGATGGCTATAGCGCGGGTGCACCAACCATTGAAGCGCGTTATGTACAAATCAATTTATTGGCATTGGCAAAGCCGTATTGTTTGCGCCAAGGTGAGGTAAATCGCCTGATGCAGTATTTCGCCAATAATACGCATTTGGTCAGTATTGCCCGCGAAGCCGATGAGATTGTTGGGGAATACGTCCACGCGGCGATGCTCAACAGTGATGAGCCAGCAGTCATGATGTTGGTCAGTGATGTGCCGCATTCGCCCACTGTGCGCGTATTGAACTTGAATGCGTTAGTCACCCTGATGGATCGACACATTCGCAAGCTTGAGGAAAGCGGCGTGCCTGCGATGTTATTACACGACGGTTTGAGCCGTAATCTTGCTAAGCGCGTGATTTATCACCTTACTGCGGTGCGACACCGTAGTTTTAACCGTTTCCCAAAGAAAGAAGAAAAAATCGGCATGGTTTCACGCATGACCGATGTGTTGACGGTAATTAAAGAAAACCATAAATCCGATGACGGTGTTGCCACACAAGAAGAAGATGCCTTATTCAATGTGTTTTTAGCGCGTGATGATGATGAACATGATGATAATCAACGCCGCAAAGCCATCGAGCAGGTCGACAGCCAGCCAGGAGCGCGGATTCAGGTGTGGAAGGTGCTCAATAGCAGCGTGGGGGGGTATGGTCTGTGTTGGGAAGGCAAAGAAGAATCCGGGGCGCGGGTCGGCGAAATTGTTGGGTTGCGTGATTTGAGCAATGAAAATGCAGCATGGATGATTGGGGTGATTAAGTGGATGGAATTTGTCCAAAAGCGCGGCCTATGTTGTGGGGTCGAACTGCTTTCCACGAAAACAATGGTGGTCAATGTTAAGCAAGTTCTTAATCGCGCGATTCGGCAAAAATTGCCTTGTGAAGGGTTGATGTTATCC
>CAZTUZ010000016.1:0-25856 GCA_964617055.1 uncultured Thiothrix sp. | reverse complement strand
GTATTAGGTTTTCTGGATCGAACAGGAATGCAGTCGGGTTTGGATAACTATTCTACCGATACTGGCAGTACAGCAACGTTCGAGAATGAAGCGGGTGGTGACTTATTGCACGTTTGTAATACCAATACTGGTTGGGTCATGGAAGGGAATGCAGGCTGCATTACGGCTGGCGGAACAAACAATAATCAAGGTCCAAACGGCAGTGAATATTATTATGCAGATAATTTTGTGGGCGGTCATACCGAAGCGACTACAGGAGGGGTAGCACTATTAGCAGGTACAAACCATAGTGTTGTGGTGGGTTATGATCCGTTAAGTTCAGTGCGTACAGGTGGTATTCGTTGGCTCGATAATACTTCTGGGGCATTAGTTCGTGGTTATGAGCTGTATCCAGATTCACGTTACACCATGACGGGCACAATGGGTAAAGCAGTGGGCTTGGGTGACTTGGAAATGCTTTGTGACCCTGCACCCGTCGAAGTTGGCAACCGTATTTGGCGGGATAACGATGGTGATGGCATTCAAGATGCGGGTGAAGCGGGTATTGATGGCGTGAACGTAACGCTGGCCTGTGGTACGGATACAGCTAGTGTGATAACAGCAAATGGTGGTTTATTCACATTCTCTAGTGCCACCAATGCAACCTTTATGCAGCCTGGTGAAAATTGTACGGTGCGGGTCGACAATACCCAAACCCCGATTAGTTCCTATGTTTTAACTGTTATGAATGCGGATGGGCAAGCCGATAATAATGCTCAAACCGATATTCGTGACTCTGACGCGCTGAACAATGGTACGACGGCAGAAGTCGGTTTCACGGTAGGCAGTGTGGGGGAAAATAACCATGCGCTGGACATAGGGTATCGTGAACAACCTAAAACCGACGTGGCTTTAACAAAAACCGTAGACAAAAGCACGGCAAAGCCTGGTGAAACGGTGGTGTATACCTTGACTGCAACAAACCAAAGTACCACTGACGCGACGGGGGTTAAGGTAACGGATTTACTGCCCAATGCCGTTGTTTATGTGAGCGATGACGGTAACGGCAGTTATGAACCAAACAGCGGGGTATGGTCAATCGGTGATATTGCAGCGGGGCAAAGCAAAACCTTGTTAATCACAGTAACGGTTAAATAACCGGAGTAACCCTGACCACTCGGCTGTTTTTTACTGACGAGTGGTCATAAAGTCATTACCCTTAAACGCATTATTAAAAATTAATTCAAAATTTAAGTGATCAGGGCGATACGATGAAAATAACAAAGCTCTCCTTGTGCGTTTCGATGGTCGGTTTGCTGGCGACATTGCCCGCTGCATACGCGAATGAAATGGTAACGAACTGTACCCAAGTTTCCGCTTCCGGTGGTACGGACACGAATGCGACCAACAATGAATCTTGTGTCAAATTACTTATCCCATTTGACTACGGTGATGCACCAGACCCTAGTTTCCAAACACTGAGTAGTAGTGGTGGTGCAAGTCACCAATTAGGGACGGATGTTTATCTGGGGAAATGTGTCGACAGTGATACAGGTCTCTTACAGGGTGCAGCAAATGCCGATGATGCAAACCAAGGCGATTTGGTTTACGGCACTTGTGCAGACCCGACAATGGATGGTGACGAAGATGGTGTCGCGATGACAGAACTGCATGTCGGCGACACCAAACATGCCGTACAAGTTACCGCCAATTCAGCCTGTAAATTAAACGCATGGGTCGACTGGAATCATGATGGCAGTTGGGGTGGTGCGGGCGAACAGGTTTTCCAAGATCAGCAACTGATCAAGGGTTTGAATGATCTCGCAATGAACGTGCCCGAATTTGCGCAAGCGGGTACATTGTATGCGCGTTTCCGTTGTTCCACAGCGGGCGGCGATGGCATTGGTGGTGAATCGGCAGATGGTGAAGTCGAAGACTATACCCTGACGGTCTTACCTGCTGTACCCAAAGTGCCCATGAGTTTGGGGGATTTGATTTGGGATGATACTGACCATGATGGCAAACAAGCCGCTAACGAACAGCCATTAGCAGGGGCAGTGGTTTCCTTGCTGGATAAAGATGGTAATCCTGCGAAGGATTTGAACGGTACGTTGGTTGCTTCCGTAACAACAGGAACAGACGGTAAATACCTGTTCAGCAATTTGCTTGAAGGCGAATACAGTATCAGTGTTAAACCGCCGGAAGGTTATATTCCAACCATCAACGCGGGTGATGTGGACGATGTACCCGCCAATAACGATAGCAATTGTGCAGCACAACCTGATGGTAGTATCAAAAGCGCGTTGATCAGTTTGGCAGCGGGAACAGAGCCTGTTGATGATGGCGATAGTGATGCCAACACCAATCTCAGTGCAGATTGCGGTTTGTATAAACCTGCTGAACCAACCCATAGCCTTGGGAACAAAGTCTGGGTGGATGATGGTGCGGGTACAACAAGTAATGCTAACAATGGTAAGTTTGATCAAGGTGAAACACTGATCAGCGATGGCGTGGTAATGGAACTACGCGATAAAGATGGCAAAGTATTGACTTCAGCCCCAACCGCTAAAGGCTATTACCTCTTTAGTGGTTTAGTCGCGGGTGATTATCAGGTTTGTGTGGCGGCAAGTAACTTTGATGCTGGCGGCGTATTGGTAGGTTACAAGGCCAGTACGGGTGGTAATGAAACCGATGCTAATGCCAATATCGACAACAATGATAATGGTAATGATGACATTACCGCAGGTTTGTGTTCCAACGTCATCACATTAGGGGCAGACGAACCAACAGGTGAAAGCGATACCGCATCGGGTACGGCAGGTGATGATGGCGCGGCGACAGAAGATGCGCGTTCTAACCTCACCGTCGACTTTGGTTTAGTGCCACCAGCCGCGATGAGTGTTGGTGATCGTCTGTGGGTGGACGCGAACAAAAACGGTCAACAAGATGAAACAGAATCCGGCTTAGCAGGCGCAGTAGTAACGCTGTTGGATGCGTCGGGACGTTTGGCAACCGACCTTAAAGGTAATGCGCTGGATGCAATTACCACAGGTGCTGACGGTAAATACCTGTTCAGCAATCTGCCTGAAGGTGAATACACATTAGTGGTAGAACAACCAGAAGGTTATTTACCAACCAAAGGCGGCGCGGATGTTGATACTGACGCTTCTAACACCGACAGCAACTGTAGTGTGGCAGGTTTAACCGGAACGCTACAATCCAAGCCGTTCACCTTAACTGCTGGCACTGAACCCGATGGCACGAGCGATACCACCAATAATAACCTGACAGTGGATTGTGGTTTCTACCAGCCGGATGCGCCAACGCACAGTGTCGGTAGCCGTGTGTGGGTGGATGATGGTGCTGGTACGACGACTAGTGCGAACAACGGTTTAGCTGATGTGGGCGAAAAACCTGTTGTCGATGGTGTTGTGGTCGAACTGAAAGACAGCATGGGGACATTGCTCAATAGCACTACCACCAAGAACGGTTACTATCTATTCAGTGGTTTAACCGCAGGGAGCTATCAGGTTTGTGTTGCATCCAGCAACTTCGACGCTGATGGTGGCTTGTTAGCTGGTTATAAAGCCAGCACGGGCGGCAATGTGACGGATGCGAATACCGACATCGATGGTGATGACAACGGTAGCGATGACACCAGCAAAGGTTTGTGTTCCAACCTCGTGGTATTGGATGACAAAGAACCAACGGGTGAAGCCACTAGTGGTACGGCGGGTGATGATGGTATGGGTACGGCGGATAACCGTTCAAACCTCACCGTCGATTTTGGCGTAACACCACCGAAAGCCCCAACACCAATGAGCGTCGGTGACTACCTGTGGATTGACGCGAACAACGATGGGCAACAAGGTACGGATGAAACCGCCCTACAAGGCGCAACCGTTACTTTGTTAGATAAAGACGGTAATCCGGCTAAAGATTTGACGGGTAATGTCATTGCTGCTGTGACAACAAGTGCGGATGGTAAATACACCTTCACTAACTTGCCGGAAGGTGATTACAGCATTAGCGTGAAAGCTCCAGAGGGGTATATTCCAAGCAAAGGCGGGGCGGATGCAGATGACAACCCTTCCAATACTGATAATAACTGTTCAGCGCAAGCCGATGGCAGCATTAAAACGGCTTTATTCACGCTGACTGCGGGCTTAGAGCCTGATGTGGCGGCAGATGGTGATGATACCAACAGTAACCTGACGGTGGATTGCGGTTTCTATCAACCCGTCGAGCCAACACACAGTCTGGGTAATAAAGTTTGGGTCGACGATGGCGCAGGTGATACAGCCAAAGCTAATAACGGTGTCTTTGACCAAGGTGAAGCCGCAATAGTCGATGGCGTGGTCATGGAGTTACACGATAAAGATGGCAATGTTATTAGCAGCACGACAACCACTAAGGGATTCTACCTGTTCAGTGGCTTAGCAGCGGGTGATTACCAAGTTTGTGTAGCGGCGCGTAACTTCTATGCTGATGGTGGATTATTATCCAGCTATAAGGCCAGCACGGGTGGTAATGAAGCCGATGCTAACTTGAATATTGATGGTAATGACAACGGCAGCGACGACATAAATGCAGGGCTATGCTCGAATCTGATCACTCTTGGTGCAGACGAACCCACAGGCGAAACCGATACCGCCAACGGTGCGGCGGGTGATGACGGCGTAGGCACGGAAGATGCGCGTTCTAACCTCACGGTGGACTTTGGTCTTGTGCAGATTCCTGCGCCGAAAGTCGTGGCAGTGGGTAACGGTTTGTGGATTGACAGCAATGCTAACGGTTTACAAGATGCTGGCGAGTCGCCATTACCATTTGCATTGGTAACCTTGTTGGATAAAGACGGTAATCGTGCCAAGGACATTAGCGGTAGCGTGGTTGCGCAGATTACAACCGATGCAACGGGTCAATACCTGTTTAACAATCTGCCAGAAGGCGATTACCAAATCGACCTACAAATTCCTCAAGGGTATGTCTTAACCACAGGTGGGGCTGATCCCGATGATAATGCGGCGAATAATGACAGCAATTTTGCGGTACAAGCCGATGGTAGCATTAAAACACCAATCTTCACCCTAAGCGTGGGTCAAGAACCCATCGACGATGGTGACACCGATGCCAATACCAATCTCAGTGTGGATGGTGGGGTTAAACTCGCACCAAAAGCGGTGAGCGTGGGCGATATGATTTGGGTCGACGCGAATGAGGACGGCAAGCAAGACGCAGGCGAAACACCATTAGCAGGTGTCGTCATTACGCTGTTGGACAAAGACGGTAATGTTGCTAAAGACGCGGAAGGTAACGCTATTGCGCCAGTGACAACGGGTGAAACAGGTAAATACTTGTTTAGCAATTTACCTGAAGGTGATTACAGCATTAGCGTCAAAGCCCCTGAAGGTTATACACCAACCGAAGGCGGCGCGGATGTTGATGACGATGCTTCCAATATTGATAGCAACTGCTTGGCACAAAACGATGGTAGCCTCAAAACGGCATTGTTCACCCTAACCGCAGGCACTGAACCAACGGATGATGGCGATAGTGATAGCAATTCCAACCTCAGTGTCGATTGCGGTTTGGTTGCACCGAAAACGCCAGCGATTGTGAGTGTTGGTGGCTACTTGTGGGTTGACGCGAATAACGACGGACAACAAAGCGCGGAAGAAGCGGCCTTGTCAGGTGCGGTTGTTACCTTGTTGGACAAAGACGGTAATCCAGCCAAAGACTCAGCAGGTAATGACGTAGCCGCGATTACGACGGGCAAAAACGGTGAATACCTGTTCAGTAATTTACCCGAAGGCGAATACAGCATCAGCGTTAAAGCCCCTGAAGGTTACATTCCGACCAAAGGTGGCGCGGATGCGGATGATGACGCTTCCAACACCGACAGCAATGTAAGCCTGCAAGCCGATGGCAGTGTGAAAACTGCACCATTCACCTTAACCGCAGGTCAAGAACCGGATGTAGCGGCTGATGGTGACGATACCAATGGTAACCTGACTTTGGATGGCGGTTTCTATCAACCCACCGAACCAACACACAGTATTGGTAACACAATCTGGGTGGACGATGGTGCGGGTACGGATGCCAACGCTAATAACGGTATTCATGACAATGGCGAAGCCCTTGCACCGAGTGGTGTGGTCATGGAATTGCGCGATAACGGTGGTGCGTTAGTTGCCAGTACGCAAAGCGCGAATGGTTACTACCTGTTCAGTGGTTTAGCCGCAGGCAGTTATCAAGTCTGTGTTGCAGCGACTAACTTTGCAACGGGTGGCGCATTAGCGGGTTACACCGCCAGCCTCAACGGTGATGAAGCCGATGCTAATGCCAATGTCGACAGTCACGACAATGGTGATAACACCGTTGAAGACGGCTTGTGCTCTAACCTTGTGGTATTGGATGACCAAGAACCCACAGGCGAACTCCCAACGGCCAGTGGCAAAGCGGGTGACGATGGCGTAGGAACAGAAGATGCACGTTCTAACCTGACTGTTGACTTTGGTGTATTACCGCCCAAAGCTCCGCCGAGCACAGTCACGGTGGGTGACACCATCTGGAATGATGTGAATGAAAACGGCAAGTTCGACGAAGGCGAACAAGGCTTATCCGGTGTGGTGGTTTCCCTGCTGAATGCCGATGGCACGCCAGTGATGATTGGTGATGTCGCGGTTGAATCTGTGACCACGGGTACGGACGGCAAATACCTGTTCAGCGGTTTGGCAGAAGGCGACTACATCGTGCGCGTTACCCTGCCTGAGGGGTATGTACCTAGCGTTAATGCGGGTGATGTCGATGATATAGCAACTGACGGAGACAATAACTTTGCAGTGGTTGGTTCAAGTGTTCAAACATCTGTTCTAACCTTAACAGCGGGTAAAGAACCAACCGACGACGGTGATACCGATGCCAATACCAACCTCAGTGTTGATGGTGGGTTCTATCAGCCGAAAAAACACAGTATTGGTAACATGCTGTGGGTAGACAATGGCGCAGGCTCGGAAAGCAATGCTGATAATGGCACATACGATGCTGGCGAAAGTTTAGCAGCGGATGGCATTCGTCTTGAATTGCGTGATAAAACGGGGGCGATGGTTGCTTCTACCACCAGCAAAAACGGTTATTACTTATTCAGTGGTTTAGCATCCGGCTCTTATCAGGTCTGTGTCGCGGGTAGCAACTTCGCAGAAGGTGGCTTGTTGGCGGGTTATTCCGGCAGTACAGGCCAGGATACCGGCGACACCGATAATAATGATAATGGCGACAGCACGGTTTCCGACGGTTTGTGCTCGACCGTGACATTATTGGATGGCAAAGAACCCACGGGTGAAACGCCAACCGCCAGCGGTACAGCGGGTGACGATGGCATGAGCACGGAAGATGCACGCTCCAACTTAAGTGTCGACTTCGGCTTAGTTCCACCCAAAACGGTTGACCCAACCACGCCAGTGGCAGTGGGTGACGTGATTTGGTTGGACAACAATGCCAACGGTCAACAGGATAAGGGTGAAGCAGGCGTTGCTGGTGCAAGCGTAACACTGACGGATGCTTCAGGTCGTGCGGTAACGGATGTTGACGGCAAAGCAGTCGAAACGCAAACCACAGGTGCTGACGGAAAGTACTATTTTGCCAACCTACCCGAAGGCGAGTACATGGTAACGGTCGTGCCACCCAGCGGTTTATCACTGACGTTGGGCGGTTTGGATGCAGATGATGATGCTTCCAACACCGACAGCAACTGCCGTTTGAATACGCTGAATGACACTATCCAAACTTATCCATTCACCCTAAAAGCAGGTTTAGAACCGGATGCCGATGGCGATGATACCAATAGCAACCTCAGTATTGACTGTGGTTTCTACGGTGCGGTTTCTTTAGGCGATAAAGTCTGGTTGGATACCGATGCTGATGGGCAACAGGATGCTGATGAAACGGGTATCAGCGGTGCGAAAGTCTCCCTATTTGATGCAGATGGTTCAACCCCAGCAACGGACATGAACGGCAGCGTGGTTGCCAGTGTGACAACGGATGGTTCGGGTAAATACCTGTTCGAGAACCTCAAGCCTGCTGATTATGTGGTGAAAGTTGTTCCTGGTGAAGGCTACAGTTTGACCAAAGGTGGCGCAGATGTGGATACCGACACTTCTAACACTGACAGCAACTGTAAAGCGGTGGGTGATGACTTCCAAACCCTGCCGATTACCTTAGCACAAGGCACAGAGCCTGTCGCCAAAGTGGATGGCGATGATGCTAACCGCAATAGTACGGCGGACTGTGGTTTCTTCCGTGCGGTATCGTTAGGGCAACGGGTGTGGATCGACTTGGATGCGGATGGCAAACAAGATGGCGGTGAACCAGGCGTACCTGGCGCAACCGTTACTTTGTTGACAGTGGATGGCAAACAGGCGACGGATATTTACGGCAATCTTGTTGCGCCACAAACCACCGACACCAATGGCAACTACTTATTCGGCAACTTGCGTGAAGGCTCGTACTTAGTGAAGGTAACACCGCCAGCGGGTTATGTAGCCACTACGCCATCCACCGACCCGAATGACGATGACGGCTCAGACAGTAATGGTATCCCACAAACTGACGGCAGCGTCATCACCAACCCAATCGAACTGAAATGGGGTGAAGAACCGCAAAACGGCGGCGCAAGCAACCAAACCGTAGCGTTCGGTTTTGTACCGAATATCACCATTCCAACACTCAGCCAATGGGGTACGGCGATCATGAGTATGTTGCTGGCAGTGGCCGCATTCTTACGCCGCCGTCGGGAAGATTAATAGCAATTCAAGGTATTATTGTTTTAATAAAGAAAGCCAGCATAATGCTGGCTTTCCCATTTTAAGCCCTTGGAACTCAGCTTCTGGTTTTATGGGGCTTATTAACGACAAGTACGATACTGCAAATGCAGAATAATACCCTCTTTTAAGTCCAGAGAATCAACACCGATAAGACTATGGCGATTCAAACCGCGTACCGCGCTATTAACACGGAGATTGACATCTTCACCACAACGCGACCAGCTATTACTAGTGGCAATTAAACTATCGGATTTGAGATAAGTCACCCCGCTAGGCGATCCTAAAACATCAGTAAATGTCGGTCCTGTATCACCAGCAAAGAAATAGCTGCGTTTTAACTCACCTTTACCTTGCGCAAAGCCACGATAGTCTGCGGTAATATTGGACACTTGGAAACCGTTGGGCACATGAACGGGAATGGAAATATTGCAGGTTTTTCGAGCTGGATCAGCTAGATAAGCATCAAATAACATGGTTAAAGTCTGCCCGTCAGGTGTTAATGAATAACTCGCTGTACCTTGGGGGCAACCTGAACCACCATAAGACGGATCAGCAAAATAAACAGTATTAGCATTCGGAGCAGCACTAGCAGATTGTGCAGCGGCAACGGTTAATAAAGCAACTGCACTCAAAAAAGCACGAAACGCTTTCATAAAATAACCCTCTAGTATTTTAATAGGCAAAATGCCATTAGCCCTAGCCATAATTAGAAATCCCAACTCAGGTTTAATCATTACGGCTATGTAATGTTTGAAGGTTTGTTCAATTAAAGGTTCAAACTTTTTCAATTAAAGTTTAAATGCTGAAAAAGAAAAAAATTAATGGAACAATCCTAGTATTAAACTGTCGCTCATTCTTTTAATAACACAGCCAACATCGCTTTTGCGGCGTTGGAGAGGGTGCGTTTGCGGTGGTACAGCACGCCGAGTTCGCGGGTGAGGTGCAGCGGGGTGGGGATACTGGCTAGTTTATTGTCGAGCATGGTGTGCGGTAATAACGACCAGCCGAGTCCGGCACTGACCAGCATTTTCAAGGTTTCGAGGTAATTGGTGCTGATGTAGACATTCAGCGTGCTGTTTAAATGCGCGACGGCTTGGCTAATGATGCGATGGGTGTAGGTGTCGTCGGTGGGCAACACGCAACGGTATTGAATCAAGGTTTCCAGCGGCACAAACGGCAGTTGGGTTAGTGGGTGGTTGCGGCTAACGACAATGTGCAGTTCGTCCGTCCAGATGCGTTGCGCTTGCAATTGTGCGGGAAGTTCGTTGGGCAAGGTGACAACCGCCAGTTCCAAATCGCCGCGTTCTACGGCTTGGCAGGCTTGTTCGGAAGCCACAAAACGTAAGTCCAACTGCACCGCGCTGTATTGCTGGTTGAACTGCGCTAACGCAGGCGGCAAACGGTGCAACCCAATGTGGTGACTCGTGCCCATTACCAAATCGCCGTGAATATGACCCGAAAGATTCGCGGCAATGCGGCGAATGTCTTCCAGTTCATTGCGTAAGGCTTGCACACGCGGCAATAAGGCTTGCCCCGCTTCGGTCAGCGTTACCTTGCGATTAATGCGATTAAACAACGGTGTACCGAGTTCTGCTTCCAAAGCTTGGATGCGTTTACTAATCGCGGGTTGGGTAATGAATAACGCTTCTGCCGCCACCGAAAACGATTGCAACCGCGCTACTTCAAGGAAAGCGTTTAGGGTATTAATGTCCATACCACTATTCTAGTTAGGAATCCATTACATGAAAATTATGAATTTTATTTATTAGATGAGCGGTGTTATTCTCTGCCAACTCACACACTCTCACCATCATTGCTAAGGAGCTTTTTTCGTGGCAGGCAAAACTCTCTACGATAAGGTCTGGGATGCGCACGTCGTTCGCCAAGAAGCGGATGGCACTTGCTTACTCTACATTGACCGTCAATTGGTGCATGAAGTCACTTCCCCACAAGCGTTTGAAGGGCTGAAGCTGGCAAACCGTCAGCCGTGGCGCATTAACTCCATGCTCGCCGTTCCCGACCATAACGTCCCGACCACGGGTCTGGAACACGGCATTACCGACCCGATTGCACGCTTGCAAGTCGAAACCTTGGACGAAAACTGCCGCGAATTTGGCGTGACCGAATTTCGCATGGGCGACATTCGTCAAGGTATCGTACACGTCATTGGCCCGGAACAAGGTGCAACCTTACCCGGCATGACCGTGGTTTGCGGCGATTCGCACACCTCCACCCACGGCGCGTTCGGCGCATTGGCGCACGGCATTGGCACGTCGGAAGTCGAGCACGTCATGGCGACGCAATGCCTAATCCAAAAGAAAATGAAAAACATGCTGATTAGCGTGGATGGCAAAGTCGGTGCGGGCGTTACCGCTAAAGACATCGTATTAGCCATTATCGGTGAAATCGGCACGGCAGGCGGCACGGGTTACGCGATTGAATTTGGTGGGCAAGCGATTCGTGACCTGTCAATGGAAGGGCGCATGACCGTGTGCAACATGGCTATCGAAGGCGGGGCGCGTGCAGGCATGATTGCGGTGGATGACACCACGATTGACTACGTTAAAGGTCGTCCTTATGCCCCACAAGCAGCCGATTGGGATAATGCAGTGGCGGCGTGGCGGGATTTGCATTCGGACGACGATGCCGTGTTTGATTGCGTGATTCGTTTGGATGCTGCCAGCATTCAGCCACAAGTAACGTGGGGCACATCGCCCGAAATGGTGATTGCGGTCGACGGCAAAACGCCAGACCCCGCGCAAGAAACCGATCCCGTAAAAGCCAATGGCATTCGTGCCGCGCTCAAATACATGGGTTTGGAAGCCAATACGCCGATTAACCAAGTGTCCATTGATAAAGTGTTCATCGGTTCTTGTACCAACTCGCGCATTGAAGACATCCGCGCTGCTGCCGAAGTTGCCAAAGGGCGTAAGGTTGCCGCGAATGTAAAATTAGCGATGGTTGTACCAGGTTCTGGTTTGGTGAAACAACAAGCTGAACAAGAAGGCTTGGATAAAATCCTGATCGAAGCAGGCTTTGAATGGCGTGCACCGGGTTGTTCCATGTGTTTGGCGATGAATGCTGACCGTTTGGAAGCGGGTGAACGTTGCGCGTCAACCTCCAACCGTAACTTTGAAGGTCGCCAAGGGCAGGGCGGACGTACCCACTTGGTTAGCCCCGCAATGGCTGCCGCCGCAGCGGTAACGGGTCACTTTGTTGATGTGAGAACACTGTAATGGAAAAATTTGTCGTACACACTGGCTTGGTTGTGCCGTTAGACCGTTCCAACGTCGATACCGATGCCATTATCCCCAAGCAATACCTGAAATCCATTAAACGCACCGGATTTGGCCCCACATTGTTTGACGATTGGCGTTATAACGAACCGGGCGAACCGGGTATGGATCACAGCCAACGCGCGATTAACCCCGATTTCGTGCTGAATTTCCCCCGTTACGCGGGTGCTTCGGTGTTATTGGCGCGGGAAAACTTCGGTTGCGGTTCATCGCGGGAACACGCGGTTTGGGCATTAACCGATTACGGCATTCGGGCGGTGATTGCGCCGAGTTACGCGGATATTTTCTTCAATAACAGCTTTAAAAACGGCTTGTTACCGTTGACCTTGCCTGCCGAAGTCATCGACCAGTTGTTCCAAGAAGCGCAAGCTACCGAAGGTTATCAACTCACTGTGGATTTGCCGAATCAGCAAGTGGTCACGCCCAGCGGTGCAGCGTTTGCCTTCAGCATCGACGAATTTCGTAAATATTGTTTAATCAATGGTTTGGATGACATTGGTTTAACGCTGCAACACGCGGATGACATTCGTGCTTATGAAGCACGCCGTAAACAAACAGCACCTTGGTTATTTTAAGAATAGGTTTTGAACATGACACACAATATTTTGGTTCTCCCTGGGGATGGCATTGGCCCTGAAATCGTCGCGGAAGCGGTGAAAGTGCTGGACGTTTTTAAGGCGGAAGGCAGTTTAGATGCGGCATACACCTACGCGAATTTGGGTGGTGTGGCGTATGACCGTGAAGGGCATCCTTACCCCGAAACTACTCGCGCCTTGGCGAAAGCGTCCGATGCGATTTTGTTAGGTGCAGTCGGTGGTCCACAATACGATAATCTGGAGCGTCCATTGCGCCCAGAACGTGGTTTGTTGGCAATTCGCACCGATTTGGGTTTATTTGCGAACTTGCGTCCGGCGATTTTGTATGATGAATTAGCCGCCGCTTCCACCTTAAAACCGGAAGTTGTCGCAGGTTTGGACATTATGATCGTGCGTGAATTAACGGGCGGGATTTACTTCGGTCAACCGCGTGGCATTCGCATTTTAGAAAACGGCGAACGTGAAGGTTATAACTCTGCGGTTTACCGTGAATCCGAGATCGAACGCATTGCTCGTGTTGGTTTTGAAACCGCGATGAAACGTAACAAACGCTTGTGTTCCGTTGACAAATACAACGTATTGGAAGTGTGCGAACTGTGGCGCGAAGTGGTTGAGCGCGTGGGTAAAGAATTTCCTGAAGTGGAACTCTCCCACATGTACGTCGACAATGCGGCAATGCAATTGGTGCGTGCGCCGAAACAGTTTGACGTTATCGTGACCAGCAATATGTTCGGCGATATTTTGTCGGATGAAGCTTCAATGCTGACGGGTTCTATCGGTATGTTACCATCCGCGTCATTGAATGCGTCGGCGTGTGGTATGTACGAACCGAGCCACGGTTCAGCACCGGACATCGCTGGCAAAGGCATTGCCAATCCATTAGCCACGATTTTGTCAGCGGCAATGTTACTGCGTTATAGCCTGAATAAGCCGGAACTGGCGGATCGCATTGATGCGGCTGTGAAAAAAGTGCTGGCGGATGGTTTGCGCACGGGCGATATTTACGAAGCGGGTTGCCGCAAAGTCGGTACAGCCGAGATGGGTGATGCTGTTGTAGCGGCATTGAAAGCTTAATTGAGGAGAGTAGGGATACATGGCAAAGACTTATAACATCGCCGTTGTGGGCGCGAGCAGTTTAGTGGGTGAACACTTAATCGAATTGTTGGCGACCCGTTATTTTCCGGTGGGCGAATTATACGCTGTGGAACAGGACGCGGATGAGGAGTTAGAAGTCAGCTTCAAAGGCGAAAGCGTGGATGTGCAAAACTTGGCGGATTTTGATTTCCAACAGGTGCAATTGGCGTTTTTTGTCTGTGATGATGTCCAAGTGGCTGCCATGTATGCCCCGCAAGCGGCTGAAGCGGGTTGTGTGGTGATTGATGGTACAGGTTACTTGGCAATGGATGCTGATGTGCCATTGGTTATGCCGACTATTAACCCCTATGCATTGGTTGATTATACGCTAAAGGGCATGGTTGCATCCCCTCATGCCATGACCTTAGCGATGCTCACAACATTGAAGCCATTGCATGATGCAGCGACAGTTTCACGGGTCAATATTGCCACTTATCAGGCTGTTGCTGACATTGGTCGGGCTGGAGTTGATGAACTAGCCCGTCAAACGGCGCAATTACTCAATGGTCGTCCTGTCGAGCCAAAACTCTATGCCAAACAAATGGCATTTAACCTGTTACCACAGGTGGGTGAGTTCGGTATGGAGGGCTATACCGCTGAAGAAATCGCGTTGGTACACGAAACACGGCGTATTTTGGAAGATGACCGCATTCAGGTGATCCCCACTGCTGTGCGAGTACCTGTGTTTTTTGGTTCAGCAGCGGCTTTGCATGTCGAGTTGTTGGATGCATTAAGTCCAGCGGCGGCGGTGCAGTTATGGCAAGATAGTGTTGGCATTGAGGTGTTGGATGATCCTCAATTGGCAGCATACGCAACATCCGTGACAGAAGCAGCAACAAGTGATGGTATTTATATCAGTCGGGTGCGCGAAATGCTCGCTAGTCCGAGCGGTTTGAATTTTTGGTTGGTCACTGATAATGTCCGCAATGGGGCAGCATTGAACAGTGTACAGATAGCTGAATTATTAATACGCGATTATCTTTAATAACGAATGCTAAAGGTTGGTTGGTAAAGATGGTTAAGCGGGAATTAATTCGCTTTTACCGACAATACGCTTAGGGTATGTGGGAGAGTTTTCTCCGCTATCCGGGGCGAGGCTAGGTGCAAGATTGCGTGCCATATCATACTGATATATAGTTCCAAAACGAAAAATCAATAAACAGAATCGCTATTCATCCAGAATAACAAGGGCTTATAAGAAGTGATTAATGAGGGTGAATCAGGGATGCCACTATCGTACAGATATAAGGGGAATTGCAGTGAATAAACAGGCATTGAGCTTAGCTGTATTTATCGCCGGAGCTTATCCTGCCGCCTCCAATGCTTTAGGGCTTGGAGACATTGAATCCAGTTCTCATCTCAACCAACCACTTCGAGCCAAAATCGAGTTATTGTCCGGTGTTCCGGCTGATGCGAGTCAAATTAAGGTTCGACTAGCTCCGCCTGATGTATTTAATCGGGTGGGGGTTGCGCGTCCAGAGTTTTTGGATAATTTGCAATTTACCCCCACAATCCAAGGTGGTAAGCCTGTTATCCTCATCACTTCTAGCACGCCGATTCAAGAGCCGTTTGTTAATTTCTTATTGGAAGTGAGTTGGCCGCAAGGGCAGTTACTCAAAGAATACACGGTGATGCTCGACCCTCCGGTAATGATGCAGCCGGGGAATACAGTGGCTGGGGAAGCAACGGTTAGAGCTGAACCTAAAGCTACAGGTACGGTACGTCGTCCAGCAGCACCAACACAACCATCCGCAGCTACAGACAATGCAGGTAATGCAGGGGGGCAGGCAGTCGCAGAGCCTGCACGTCCGGCTGTACCACAAGGCAGCCGCACTTATCGTGTAAGACCTGGTGATACCTTGTTCCGTGTTGCATCACGTCTACAACGCCCTGGCATTAGCAATGACCAAATGATGATGGCCTTGTTCCGTGCTAATCCCAATGCATTCATTGATGGTAATTTGAATAGCTTGCGTTCTGGTGTGACATTAAAAGCCCCTAGCGCACCTGAGGTGGCAAAGCTTTCGCGCGATCAAGCCCGCCGTCAAATTCGTCAGCACAATGCAGACTGGCGTGAATTGCGTCAATCATTGGCGAAAAATACCGTACCGCAAAAAGCGACAACACCTGTTGCACCTACAGCGAGCACTCCAGCTAAGACTCCTGCTAACGCCGCAAGTGACAAGCGTTTGGAAGTTCTCGGGGCGAAGTCCGGCGATGCCATTGCCAAAGATGCAGCAGTTGCCAGCAGCAATGCTAAATTAGCGGATTTGGAAAAGCAGTTGTCATTAGTGCGCGAATCCATGACCGCGCGTCAAAAAGAAAACGATGAACTCAAATCGCGTGTGACCGATCTTGAGTCCATGTTGAACAAGAAAAATCGCCTAATTGCCTTACGCAATGACCAATTAGCAAGCCTGCAAAAACAATTGTCTGACAACGGTATTACGGTGCCGCCATTAGCAGACATGAATGAAAATGGCGATGTTGTTGCAGGTAAACCGAGTACTCCGGCTAAAACGCCTGCACAGCCAAGCAACACACCTAATGTACAAGCTAATGCTAATAAGCCAGCAGATAGTAGTAACCCACTGATTGCCAATAGTAATACACCAGCAGCATCGGTCAATCAGGGGAAAGACATTCAAACTCACATGGCAAATGTGAATGGCCAAGGTAATAATGCCGTGGTGCGCACGGATACGCCAGCGGCTAATGCCACCAATAACACTGCGATTAATCCATCGAACGCGACCACAACGCCACCTAAACCAGCAACGCCTGCTCCCAACGCAGCGGCACAAACTCCAGCAGGTATGGCGTTTAATAACGCAACGACCAATGGTGCAAATCCTGCGTCGACCAATGCGGCTAATGCCACTCAGAACAATGCAGTGGGTACGGCTAACGGAAATGCAGGTGCAACACCAACGACACCTGTGCCTCCAGCTTCAACGATCAAGCCAGTAACGCCAACACCAGCGACACCATCTTCGAGCACAACGCCAGTATCGAAGCCACCTGTCATTCCGGTTGCACCATTGGATGCTGAGAAAAAGCCAGCTCCGGTGTTTGCGGATCAGAACAAAGACGGCGATATTTTAGAGTTATTGACCTCTCCATTAGCATTACAAATCGGTGCGGGTTCACTGGCCTTGCTATTGTTATTGTGGTTACTGAGTCGTCGCCGCAAACCAGAAGACGGCGGGAAAACAGCGCAACGCACGGCAATTGTGGATGACGATTTGGGAATCGTTAATCGTGACAATGATTTAGATGACGATTTTGATCTGCGTTCGTTGGAGCAAGAGCTGGATAAAGCCGAAGCACGAGACAGCAAACGGGTTGAGGCTGATCCGTTTGGTTTGGATGTGGATAATGCCTGGGATAATGCGCCTGCACAACAGACACCAGCCAAGACCGTTCAACAAACGGTTGCTGAAACTGCCAATACCTATGCCAAAGGAGATGAGGCATGGCAATCTTCCAACGCAGCCGAAGAGGATGATTTACTCACCGAAGCCAATGTATACATTGCGTATGGTTTGTATCAACAAGCTGAAAGTGAGTTGAAAAAAGGCATTGAACGCCATCCAGAGCGTTTGGAATACCATCACAAACTGTTGGAGTGCTATTTCGTAGCCAATAACCGTGAAGCCTTTGATCGTCAAGCGGAACAATTCGCAGCAACGAATGACAAGGGCAAAGATGAGTTATGGAAGGCCGTGCAGGAATGGGGGCGGAAAATCAGCCCTGATAATAAGTTGTATCAAGGAGGGGCTGCTGTTTCTGGCATTAATGCCTCCACCGCTGCTGCGACTGTTGGTGGTGTTGCGGCGGCAGCCTTGGCCACAGCCGCCTTTGCTAATGATGATGCTGACGATGAGGCGGTATCAGCTCCCGCCATTGCTCCGGTCGATAGTTCGGCAAGAGCAAGCATCGATGATGAGTTTGATTTCAATCTGGATGAACTGACGCTGACAGAATTTGATTCTTCAGTAGATAACAAAGTCGATACTAAGCCTGCTAATCTGTTAAATGCAGCGGATTCCAAACCGGAGGCGATTGCAGCTTCTGAGAAGTCCGTAGAAGAGACGAATTTTGATGATTTAGGCGACTTGGATTTTGATGACATCGATCTTGATAAGCTGTTGCAGGATGAAGATGAAGCATCGCCTACACCATTGCCTGTCATTCCTACGGTCGATGCTGCTGCGCCAAAGCTGGATGTGCCTGTGGCCAGTGCGGACAAATTGGATGAAAAGTTAGCGGATGATTTCGACGACTTTGACTTCGATCTCATGTTGGATGATGAGCCTAGTAGCCCTGCGGTGAAATCTGAAGTGGCGGACAAACCAGCCGTGATGATGGATGATGAGCTGCTGGATTTGGATTTCACAGATGTGACACCCACCGCTAAACCTGTCATTGAACAGGTGGCGACAGTGGATGATGTAGATGACGATAACTTGTTGGATTTTATGTTGGAGGATGATTTCCTCGACACTAAAACAGAGCCTACCAAAGCTGTGGTTGCTTCCGATGTGAATAAAACAGCAGAAGCGACAGTGGATGAGCTGGATTTTGATCTACCAGATTTAGACGATCTCTTTGCTGATCCTGTGGATAATGCGGCTGCTCCCGTGGTTAATGGTGCGGAAAACGCAATCGTCGCCGCTCCAACGAAATCGACTCATGTGGCGAATCTAAATCTGCATTTGGATAACAATACGGGGATCAATCGCATCTTACCAAAGGACACATTTTACGCGCCCAATAACGGTACGGATCAGGATTGGTTGGGCGACATCGACGATGCACTCTCCTTCCTCGATTTCCCCGACGAAGAAATCGACCTGCACGAAGCCCACATCAGCACCAAACTGGACTTGGCGCGGGCGTATTTGGACATGGGCGACATCGAAGGTGCGCGGAGTACCTTGGAAGAAGTAATGGTCGAAGGCAACGATGACCAACGCCGCGAAGCCGAAGTGTTATTGCATCAAACGGGTTAAAGCGGTTGAGCCGTACACGGTTTACCATTATAAAGGTCGGTCCATCCGACCTTTTTTATTTTGGTGAATACGCATACATGAAACTTGCAGCTTGTATCGAATACGACGGTAGCCCCTATTACGGCTGGCAACGCCTTGCTCACGGTCCCACGGTGCAAGCGCATGTCGAGCAAGCCTTGTCGCGTGTGGCGGCTGAACCGATTAGCGTGATTTGTGCGGGGCGTACTGATACCGGCGTGCATGGGATTGGGCAGATTATCCACTTTGAAACGCAAGCCGTGCGCCCTGAACGCGGCTGGTTATTCGGCACGAATGCACACCTGCCCGACAGCATTGCCATGCGTTGGATTCAACCCGTGGCGGATGATTTTCATGCACGCTTTTCCGCACGGGCGCGGCGTTACCGCTACATGATTTTGAATCGGCAAGCGCGTCCGGCATTACTCAGCCAGCGCGTGTGTTGGCAGCATCAACGCTTGGATGCCGAAGCCATGCACCAAGCCGCGCAAGTGTTGATCGGCGAACAGGATTTTTCCAGCTTTCGGGCGGCAGGTTGTCAGGCGCGTCACGCGATGCGCGAGATTCTGGAACTGAACGTGAGTCGGGTAGGCGACTTTATTTACATCGACATTGTGGCGAATGCGTTTTTGCATCACATGGTGCGGAATATTGTCGGTTCATTACTCAAAGTGGGGAGTGGTGAACGCCCGATTGCGTGGTTAGCGGAATTACTCGCTTTGCAAGATCGCACCAAAGCGGGTGTGACCGCGCCTGCCGCTGGGTTATATTTTGTGCATGTGACTTACCCTGACGTATTTGGCTTACCCACAGCTTATACTTTGCCTAGTTATGATTTTTAATGGAGGAAACCGTCATGTTGAATTTGCAAGCCCCTGAATTATTGCGGAGTCATTGTTACATCAATGGCGAATGGCGTAGCGCACTGGCGGCGCAAACCTTGACGGTGACGAACCCTGCCACGGGCGAAGTCATTACCAGCGTGCCCAATGTTGCGGCAGAAGAAACCTGCCAAGCCATTGATGCGGCGAATGCAGCTTTACCCGCATGGCGTGCCTTAACTGCGGCGCGACGCGGTAAAATTTTGCGGCGTTGGGCAGACTTAATGCTGGAACATCAAAACGATTTGGCGTTACTAATGACGGCTGAACAAGGCAAACCGTTAGCCGAAGCGAAGGGCGAAGTGGTTTACGCGGCTTCGTTTTTGGAATGGTTCGCCGAAGAAGGGCGGCGTGCGTATGGCGATGTGATTCCTTCACCGATTGGCAATAGCCGCATGTTGGTGATTAAACAAGCGATTGGCGTGTGTGCGGCAATCACGCCGTGGAATTTCCCTTCCGCGATGATTACCCGCAAAGTCGGCGCGGCATTGGCGGCGGGTTGCACAATGGTGTTGAAACCTGCCGAACAAACCCCGCTTTCCGCGCTGGCATTGGCGGTATTGGGCGAACAAGCAGGCGTTCCGGCGGGTGTGTTCAACATTGTCACGGGTAATCCGGTGGCAATCGGCGGTGAATTAACCCGTAACCCAATCGTGCGCAAACTGTCATTCACGGGTTCGACCGAAGTTGGGCGATTACTCATGCAGCAATGTGCGCCAACGCTGAAAAAATTATCGTTGGAATTGGGCGGCAATGCGCCATTCATTGTGTTCGATGATGCCGATGTCGACGCAGCGGTGGAAGGGGCAATGGCTTCCAAATACCGCAATGCTGGACAAACGTGCGTATGCGCCAATCGCTTCTTGGTACAAGCAGGGATTTACGATACTTTCGCTGCGAAATTAGCCGCTAAAGTCACGAGCTTGAAAGTCGGTAATGGCGTGGAATCCGGTGTGAACCAAGGGCCATTAATCGACGAAGCAGCGGTGTGCAAAGTGGAGGAATTGGTCGCTGATGCGGTGGCAAAAGGCGCAACGGTGATCGACGGCGGTGGTCGTCATGCATTAGGTGGCACGTTTTACAAGCCTACGGTGTTGACAGGCGTATTACCCACCATGCGGGTGGCAAAAGAGGAAATCTTTGGTCCTGTTGCGCCATTATTCCAATTCCACGACGAAGCCGAAGCCATTCAAATGGCGAACGACACTGAATTTGGCTTGGCGGCGTACTTCTATGCACGCGATATTGGGCGGGTGTGGCGCGTTTCCGAAGCCTTGGAATACGGCATGGTCGGCGTGAACACGGGGATCGTCTCTAGCGAGGTTGCACCATTTGGGGGCGTGAAAAGTTCGGGTTTGGGTCGCGAAGGCTCGAAATACGGCTTGGATGAGTATTTAGAACTTAAATATATTAACATGGGTGCAATTGATGCATAAATCGCACCAAAATTGACACATTTCACTCCTTGTCGACTATACTTGTAAGAGATTTGTAATAAAGTTGAGTGTGGCGTGACAAGGAGTGTCATGATGAAAAACGGTGAACAAGTATCTTCAATAGGCAAGGAGTCTGGCTTCATTGATCTGTGTTCGCGGCCGCGATACGAAAATAGTGAATATCAATGGTTACAAGTAGTTGACAGTTGTCCATCAGCAGGGATGCGTTTGATTGCCTTGGCTTTTGATTTGATTGTCGTGGCGGTCTTGTTGGTGTTATTTGTGTCGGTTGTGTACGGTCAGACGTGGTTGGTTTATCACTCTAATGAATTGAATGCTTCATTTTACTTATCATTAATGGTCGTGCCATTGTTTTATTTTGTCGGTTTTTGGTCGTTTTTAGCAGCAACACCCGGCAAAATGTTACTGTCATTGCGGATCATTGATGTTGCTAGTCAGCGTGACCCGAGTATTTTGCAGTGTTTCTTGCGTTTTGCCGGATACATGGTGAATGCTTTAACCCTCGGTTTCGGAGTGATTGGTATGTTCTGGCAAAATAAACCCTATGGTTGGCATGACCGTTTAGCGCGTGCTTTGGTCGTCAAACGTTAAGCATTAGGCTTATGTCATACTCCGTTGCTGTTGTTTGGTGTAGTCTTAACAACCATTATAAGTGACACCAATCGGTCACGTTTTCTACCTAACAGCAGTTGTCAAGGAGTTCTCATGCAGTACGATGTCATCATTGCTGGTGGCGGGATGGTTGGTTCAACGTTAGCTTGTTTGCTAGGCAATGCTGGAATGCACGTTGCTGTGTTGGAAGCCTATCAACCCACACCGTTTTCCCCAACCGAACCTTACGATTTGCGCGTTTCGGCAATCAGTCGCGCCTCGCAACGTGCCTTGGCGCAAGCGGGCGCGTGGCAAGGTGTTGCAATGCGGCGCACTTGTGCGTATGAAGCCATGCAAGTGTGGGATGCTACGGGCGATGGTGAAATCCGTTTCGATGCGGCTGATCTGGGTGAGCCTGATTTGGGGCATATTGTCGAGAATCGCGTGATTCAATTGGCATTGTTGGACGCAATGGCGCAATTAGAAACGGTGGATGTCTACTGCCCCGATAGTTTGGATCGTTTTGTCGTGGATGATGCGCAAGTGACTGTTACCTTACGCAGCGGCAAGGTATTGAACGCGAAATTATTGGTCGGGGCAGATGGAGCACAATCCAAGGTACGCGAATTGGCTGGCATTCCCCTGCATTGCCAAGATTACGGGCAGAAAGGTTTGGTGTGCGTGGTGAAAACCAGTTTGCCGCACCAAGCAACGGCGTGGCAACGTTTCATGCCATCAGGACCTTTAGCCTTTTTACCATTGGCGGATGGTGCGTGTTCGATTGTGTGGACATTGCCTGCGGATCGTGCAGATGCCATGCTGCTGAAAAATGAAGCTGATTTCTGCCGCGAATTGGCGCAAGCCTTGGATTATCGTTTGGGCGACGTGACCCATGTCGGTGAACGCGCTGCGTTTTCTTTGCGTGGTCGACATGCTGAACCGTACATTCAAGCACGCTTAGCATTGGTAGGCGATGCGGCACACACCATTCACCCTTTAGCCGGACAAGGCGTGAATTTAGGCATTAAAGATGCGGTGGAATTAGCGCAACAGTTATTGAATGCTCAACAACGTCGTGCCGATGTCGGCAGTTTGCAAGTATTACGGGCTTATGAGCGGGCGCGACGTGGCGATAATGTGCTGACGCAAAAGGCAATGGAAACGTTTCGCTTAGTGTTTGGTAATACCCTCACACCGTGGACGATGGCGCGTAATTGGGGGTTAAATGCGGTGAATCGCATGGGTTTCTTGAAATACGAAATGGCAAAACGCGCAATGGGTGTGTAATACCCATGATTGAAGCAGGTAGCCGCGAGTTTCGCGCTGCAACCTTGGCACTGTGCTTGGGTTCTGCAATGGTTTTTGCCAATTTGCATCTGGTGCAGTCGTTGTTGCCAACGTTGGCACAGCATTTTCAACTGACGGAACTACAGGCAAGCTGGAGTGTAACCGTCACGATTTTAATGTTGGGCTTGTCATTGTTGGTGTATGGTCCGTTATCGGATGCGTGGGGGCGCAAAACCATTATGGTGGTGACGATGGCGGGGGCGGTGATAACGACCTTAGCCATGTCACGGGTGGAATCTTACCCTGCATTATTGGCTTTGCGTGGTTTACAGGGTTTGTGTTTGGGTGGTTTGCCCGCGATTGCCATTGCTTACATGGGCGACGAATTTACCCGCAAAGCCGTGGTGCTGGCTGTCGGGGTGTACATCAGTGCCAATAGTTTGGGCGGTGTCATGGGGCGTATGGTTGGCGGTTTCGTGGGTGAGCATTACGGTTGGGCGGCTGCATTTGGCGCAATGGGGGGCTTAAGTGCGGTGTTATTGGCGATTTTTGTGTGCTTATTGCCTCGATCACAGCATTTTCAGCCCAAACCACTACACCCTGTTTCCGTTGTTCACGATATGTTGGGGCATGTGCGTAATCCGGTATTATTGGCTGCGTATTGGATTGCATTTGGCAATTTCATGATTTTCCTGAATCAGTATAGCTACGTTACCTTTGTCTTAGCCGCGCCGCCGTATCATTTATCCCCTCATGCTTTGGGCATGTTATTTTTGACCTATTTAACTGGTACGGTGTCCGCTGCGATTTCTGGTCAATTAACGCGCATAATGCCAGCTCCAATTGGCATGGCGGTGGGAGTAGTGTTTTTAATGGCTGGTTCGCTATTGACCTTGATGCCCATGCTCTATGCGATTATTGCGGGATTTATGGTCAGTAGCTTTGGTTTCTTTCTTACACATTCTTTGGCAAGTAGTTGGGTGAGCCATCATGCCGAAAAAGTGCGTGCGAGTGCTTCATCGCTATATTTAGTCTTTTATTATTTGGGGGCAAGTTTAGGTGGTTTTGTATTAGCACCCTTTTGGCATTGGCAGGGGTGGTCGGGAATTGTGCTAGGTTCATTGTGCGTTTATGCTTGCACTTTGTTGTGTAGTTTGTGGTTGTTTGGCTGGCAAAATCAACGTCATATCGCCTAATATTGAGGCTGTATAGAATTACGGCTTAGTCCATGAGTCTCATCACCGTTGGTCTATTAAAAATATTTTTCTGTCGGAGTCTATTTGAGTAATAGAGGTATTTCCTGCGAAATATTAGTAAGGATTCGCTGGTAGTGTTTAAGGAGTAGTCATGGCACGGCTGCTGGTCAAGAAGACCCCGTGGTGGGTCGTACATAAAAAGCAGATGCTATTTTGGTTGCCGATGGCAACTTTGCAGGCGGGAACGCTGACAGGGTTGGCTTATGCTTGGGATCGCCTAGGTGATTTGGAGCGACAAGCCGCTCAGCAACGCCCCGATGATGTGGTTGGTGTAGGGTTGGTAAATCGTTACACTGTCCCAATGGGTGGGGTTATGACAACCTTTCCTGCTCCTATGACCTTGGTTACTTCGGTGCGTTCAGGGAAGAACACACCCGCGCCCAGCGTTCCGCTCACATTCGCAACCATGCAGATGGATCAAACAAGCGGCTCGCCTCATGCAGTATCGCGTGCGATTACAGCACAGCCCAAAGTGGCTCTATCGTTGCGGACAATGCCGACCACAAAGTCGTTTAATCGCAAAGGGCGTAAGGCAAAAGGGGGGATTCCCTCTTCGCTCTCTGAATCGCGTGCTAAACCACCTACACCAGCTGTGCGTGCTGCTGCCCAAGCGGCAACCACTGCGGTGACCCCTAGACAGCAACAGGTGTTATGGGAAGCTGCTAAAACGGCACAAGCAAACCGTGATTATTTCCGTATTGATTCGCCATCTGATGCGCCAATCACGGTGCAGCCGTCAACTAGTAAGAGCAAGGCCAGTACTGTGCCTGTTGGTGGACGTGTGTGGGTGTATTTGGGACAGTTACGGGATTACGGTTGGTATGGACAGAAACTGCATGTTTCACCCCGCAGTGGCTTGCCGGAAGTTGGGCGATCCTACCTAACACAACAAATACACGGTTATTATGATGCTCCACATGGCAAACGCTATATGGGGGGCTTGCAGCAAGGTGACAAAGTGATCATTTTGCAGGTAGTTCGTGAGGAAAATGGCGATGTGTGGGGCAAAATTCTGAAAGAAGCATCCGTCGGTCGTCTAGATTAACCTACAATCGTCAATATTGTCTGCAAAAAGCCGCTCTAAACGCGGCTTTTTTCGTAAGATACGCAGAACCCTGAGATAATGGACTAACACACTGGGGTTGCAACGCAATTTAACCGCTATCTATGGAATATTTGTACGGTGAAATACACGATTTTGGTGAATGAAGGGCCTTATCAGCATCAGTCATCGGATACTGCTTTGCACTTTGTTAAGGCTGCCCTTGGCAAAGAGCATGATATTGTGCGTGTGTTTTTTTATCACGATGGTGTGCATAACGGCACGCGCTTGAGCGCCCCTCCGCAAGGGGAACGGCATTTGCAGCAGGCATGGTCACGATTAGCGGTGCAACATCAACTGGATTTGGTGTTGTGTATTGTCGCGGCACAGCGTCGTGGTGTGATGGACGGTGATGAAGCTAAACGCCAAGGTTTGGACGCGGATAATCTGGTTTCGGGTTTTCGCATTGCAGGTTTGGGGCA
>CAZTUZ010000015.1:0-25963 GCA_964617055.1 uncultured Thiothrix sp. | reverse complement strand
CCAGTGATGCAGGGCAGGCTTATGATGATTTCGTGCGCCGTTTCTTGGGTGAAACCGTGCCGCACCGTTTCCTCGATGTAGAGAAAAAGGGTTTCTTCAAACGGTTGTTCGGGTGATCTATGGGATGGTTTGATTATTTTAAACAAAATAAGCAAAGCAGTGCCAAGATTGCCAAAGAACGCCTGCAAATCGTGATTGCTCACGAACGCTTGGATCGTAATGGTCCTGATTATTTGCCACAGTTGCGACGTGATATTATGGATGTGATTCGTAAGTACGTTTCCATTACCGATGATCATGTTAATGTGCAATTTGAGAAGGGTTCGGATTACGATGTCTTGGAATTGAACATTGCCTTGCCGGAGCGTGATCGGTGAAACAGTCAATACAGTGTGTGCTTTTTGATCTAGACGGTACGTTACTAGACACTGCCCCCGATTTATTAGCCGCACTGAATGCAGTTTTGTACAGCGAAGGGCGTGAACCGTATACCCTAGCGCAAGCGCGTCATACCGTGTCGCACGGTAGTATTGGGATGTTGGAACTTGCTTTTGGTGCGGAGCAAACCGCAACAGAACTGGAACGGCGGCGGCGGATTTTTCTGGATTATTACGCGGCTAATATCAGTCGGGAAACCACGTTTTTTGCTACCGTGCCGGATTTGCTCTTGCGTTTGGAACAAGCGAATATGCCGTGGGGCATTGTGACCAACAAACCAGAATACCTTACTTTCCCCTTGTTACACGACATGGCATTGACCGAACGCGCCCATTGCATTGTCGGGGGTGACACGTTAGCCGTTGCCAAACCACACCCAGAACCATTGTTCCTTGCTGCGCAACAATGCGGTGTTGAACCATCCGCCTGTCTTTACATCGGTGATGCGGAGCGCGACATTCAAGCCGGACGCAGTGCGGGGATGCAAACGCTTGCCGCTGCGTATGGTTATGTGCAGGATGATGAACACTTGGCATGGCAAGCCGATGGCGTTATTGAACAACCGTTAGCCGCATGGGATTGGTTAGCAGCGCGTGCATAATCGGCAGCGACTTCGGGGTGAGCTTGGTTTAAAGTAAGCAGCTTTTGATGAATCGGCACGGAGTGCTTGGCTGCGTTAATGGATGCTATTACCCCTTTTTCATTCTTTTTATGGTTTTTCACCTTGGCGGCTGTCATGTTTGCTGTCGGTTGGTGGGCGGCAAAACAATGGTATCAACTGCGACTGCAACAGTTGCAGCGTGAGTTAGATTGGCTGCAAACTCAGCATCAAACCACGGAACAGTTACAAAGTGAGCGTTTACAACACACCCTGAATACCTTGGCACAACGGGCTTTGCAGGAAAATAATGCTGCCTTTTTGCAATTAGCACGGGAAACGTTGCAACACACACAAAGCGCGTCACAGGCAGATTTAGAACAGCGACAGGTTTCGATTGCGCATTTGGTTGAGCCATTACGCGAGGCATTGGCAAAAACTGAGGTGCAAATCCGGCAAATGGAAAATGAACGCCATGCCAACATTGGTGCATTGAACGAGCAATTACGCAATATGCTGCAAGAACAGCATTTATTACGCCGTGAAACAGGGCGGCTGGCGACAGCTTTGCGTTCACCGAATGCACGCGGGCAATGGGGGGAATTGAGTCTGCGGCGGGTCGCAGAATTGGCGGGGATGATGGAATACTGCGATTTTTACGAACAGGTGCAACGCAGTAATGAAGAACGTACCATTCGTCCTGATATGGTGGTGCGAATGCCGGACAAACGCGATTTGGTCATCGATGCCAAAGCCCCAATGGATGCGTATCTGGATGCCATCAGCGCGGAACACGAAGAACAACGTACTCAGCACCTACAACGCCATGCCAAACGTGTACGAGAGCATGTGCGAGTTTTAGCCAGTAAACGTTATTGGGAGCAGTTTAAACACACGCCAGATTTTGTGGTGTTGTTTATTCCAGGGGAGCAATTTTTAGGGGCAGCCTTGGAGCAGGATCATGCCTTATTACAAGATGCCTTGCAGTTAAAAGTTATTCTAGCCACGCCCGCTACACTCATGGCATTGTTACGCACATTGGCATACAGTTGGCGGCAAACCGTGCTGGCAGAAAACGCGCACAAAGTTCGTGAGTTGGGCGAGGATGTGCATCGGCGTTTGGCAGCGTTTTTAGAGCATATCGAGCGATTAGGGCGCACGCTTGGTAGTAGCGTGGAAACGTATAACCAAGCATTGGGATCATTGGAACGTAGCGTGTTACCCAGTGCGCGTCGCTTGACGGAATTGGGTATTTCGTCAGGGCGGAACATTGCCACGCCAGCGATTGTCGAAGAAGTTCCTCGTCCGCCTTATACCAAAGGGTCTGAAAATAATGCTGAAAAACATTAATACGCAATACTCACTAACGCTCTTGCAAATCGTGCTGTTGTTAGCAGCGATAGGGGTTGGTGTGTGGTTCTACCGTCAACCCATGATGGACTTTTTTGCCCACACGCAAGCAGGTATGCTGGGCTTAGTCCTCAATGGCGTGATCGTGGCGATTTTTCTGGTGGGACTAGCGCGAATGATAGTCATGTTCATGGGGTATAGCCGTGAACAAGCGGTATTAAAGCGTTTTGTGAAACGCGCCCAAGAAAATGCCGCCAGCCCCACTTATGCCTTGAGTGAATCAGCATTGATTGTTGAACGTTATAACGCTGTGCAAACCATCACGCGTCAACACGCCGAAGTCAATCAAGCGGCTTTAGCGGCTACGTTGGTGGCAGGGCAATCGGCACAATTCACCTTAATTCGTTATGTGAATAGCATTCTGATTCTCGCAGGTGTTTTAGGAACGGTCATTTCCTTAGCGGTAGCCTTAATGGGGGCAGCGGGTTTAATGAATAGCCCCGAAAGCATGAAAAGCATGTGGGATATTATTGGTGGGATGTCCAACTCATTAAGTACCACGGTTACGTCGATTATTTGTTACGTTTTCTTTGCTTATTTTTACCTGTGTTTGCAAGATGCCCGCACGCAATTACTCGCTAATATTGAAGATGCAACCGCTTTGTACATTCTACCGCGTTTTAAACACGCTGAAGACAATCATTTAATGCAAGACTTGGCAAAATTAGTGGGTGAATTGCGCATTGCGGCTGAAACGGTGAATCAGGTGCAAAATCGTTTCTTACAAGCGGGCGAGAAATTGCAATTAGCCGTGAGTGATTTACAAACTGCTGTGGCACAAAGTGGCGAAAATATTCGGGTGATTCGGGATTCTGTGCGTGAAGGCTTCCGTTTGGATGCCAAGGATAAAACATGAGTGGTGGTTTCCCATCCTTAAGTGGTGGTCAGGAAGAACTCGAAGAAGGTTTCTGGTCATCTTTTAGTAACGTCATGATGGTTATCCTCAAGATTTTCTTGTTGGTGATTGTCATTATGGCTTTGAATAACCGTAACTTACTGGATGACTTGCAACACAGCGTTAGAGCTAAAGAAACTGCCCAACAAGCCGCACAAGAAGCCGCTTCGCACGCCCAACAAGCTGAACAAGCCGCACAGAAGGCCGCCAAAGTAGCGGAATACCGTTTGCAAGAAAAAGCCACGCTCGAAGAACAACTGGATTATTTGCAACAACGTGTTAATAGCTTGGAAATGGAATTATTGCAAAGCCAAGCCGAAACCGAACAAGTACGCAGCAGTGGGGTAAGTCAAGCGGCGGAAGTTACCCGCTTACAAGCTGAAAATCGTGCTCAGTCTGATGCGCTGAGTTTGAAAGAAAAATCCTTAGTCGATTTACAAACAGAATTGAATAATAAGGGTTCAGAAATTGCAGGCTTACGCAATAAAGTCGACGAAAGCGAAAAGAAATTACTGAGTTTGCAAGGTGATTATTCGGCATTGGATGAAAAATACCAGAAGTTATTAAAGCCAGCGCGTTCCAGTAAAAATAAGCAAGTGGTGGAAGTGACTTATGGTAAAAGTGGTTACACCATTCGCCCGCCCAGTGATGCCGCAGCACACAGTGTTGGGCGCGATGGTTTAAATAGTGAATTAGCCGCTTTAAAAGCACGTTATGGTAATGAACTGTATGTGAAAGTGATTATCCCCAGCAATAGCGGCTTGTCGTATAACGAGGCATGGCGGTTTACCAATGATATGCTGAGTCAATACGATTATTATTACCAAGCAGATCACAGCACGCCAGCGGAAACTCAGCCTGCTAATTTGCCGAGTTCACCGCCACATCCTTAAAACTTCATGCTCCACGCTGGCGTAGTGCTTCGTACAAACACACGCCAGTGGCGACGGATACATTGAGGCTGGAGACTTGTCCTTGCATGGGGATGGAGATTAAATAGTCACAACGTTCTTCGGTTAGGCGACGAATGCCCGCGCCTTCCGCGCCCATGACTAACGCCATTGGTCCTTTCAAATCGGCTTGATAGAGCGTTTGTTTGGCTTTATCGCTAGTTCCGGTCAGCCAAATGCCGCGCTCTTTGAGCGTGTCCAAGGTTCGCGCAAGGTTGGTAACGGGAATGAAGGGTACGACTTCTGCCGCACCGGAGGCGACTTTACGCACGGTGGGGGTTAGGCTGGCGGCATTGTCTTTCGGAGCAATCACGGCGTGAACGCCCGCACCTTCGGCAGTACGCAAACACGCGCCTAGGTTATGTGGGTCGGTGACACCATCCAATACCAGCAGGAACGGGGTTTCTTCCAAGCCATCCAGCAAGTCGTACAAATCATTTTCGGTGTAGGTTTTGCTTTTGAAATATTCGGCAATAATACCTTGATGACGATTATTCCCCGCCATTTTGTCAAGCTTATCAGCAGGCATGGGCGCAAGGCGTAAACCATTATCTTCGATCAGTTGTAACAGTTTTTTCAGGCGATCATTACGGCTGTTTTTATCCAGCCAGATTTGCCCAATGTTTTCAGGGTCGTTACGCAGCGCACTTTCCACGGCGTGAATGCCGCAAATTAACGATTTTGCCATGAGGAATTACTTCACCTTTTTCTTACTGGATTTGGGTTTCTTGCGGCTCTTTTGCTTTGCAGGTTTGGGGGCAGCATTAGCGGACGATGTGGCTTTTTTCTTGCGTGGTTTTTTTGGCGGCAATGCGCCTACTGCTTGTTTTTCCTGTTGTTTAGCCGCAGGTTTTGCTGCTTTGGGCTTCTTGCGACTGGGTTTAGGTTCGGCGTTGGCAAGCACGAAATCAATCTTGCGTTCGTCCAAATCCACCCGTGCCACGGTGACAGTAACGGTATCGCCTAGACGGTATTTCTGCCCCGTATTTTCTCCGGTTAATTGCTGGCGAATCGGATCAAAGTGGTAATAATCGCTGGTCAATGCGGTAATGTGAATTAAGCCTTCCACATAAATATTGCTTAGTTCAACGAATAAGCCAAAACCTGTTACGCCGGAAATCACCCCGCTGAACGTATCGCCAACGTGTTCTTGCATGTATTCGCATTTCAACCAAGCGGTGACTTCGCGGGTTGCGTCATCGGCGCGGCGTTCAGTCATGGAACAATGTTCGCCTAACGTTACCATGTCCGACAGCTTGTATAAAAAGTCGCTGGCTTTGCCGCCTTGCAAGATGTGGCGAATGGCGCGGTGAACCAACAAATCGGGGTAACGCCGAATCGGGGAGGTGAAATGCGCGTAATGTTCTTGCGCTAAGCCAAAATGCCCCACGGTATCAGGGCTGTAAACCGCTTGCGACATGGAACGTAACAGCACGGTTTGGATCATGTGACGGTCAGGGCGATCATGCAGGCTATCGAGTAAGCGCGTGTAATCCGCTGGGCTGGGTTCGTCGCCTCCTTCCAATTGCAAGCCCAAACCGCCTAAGAATTGGCGGACATCGGCGAGTTTTTCGGGTGTAGGGCCTTCGTGAACGCGGTGCAAAGCAGGGATGCGATGCTTGCTTAAAAACTTCGCGGCGCACACGTTCGCCATGATCATGCATTCTTCGATCAATTTGTGCGCGTCATTACGTTCGGTCGGTACGATGGCTTCGATTTTGCGTTCGGCATCGAAAATAATACGGGTTTCAGCGGTTTCAAAATCAATCGCTCCGCGTCGGTCGCGGGCTTTACGCAATACCTTGAACAGCGCGTACAAATCATCCAAATGCCCGACAAGTTCGGGGGCGTAAGCCGCTCGCATCTGCGCATCGCGTTCGACCACGATTTGCGCCATTTTGGTGTAAGTCAAGCGTGCGGCGGAGTGCATAATGCCTTCCATGAAACGGTAGCTGAGTAATTTACCCCGCGCCCCTAACTGGATTTCTGCCACCATGCACAAACGGTCAACGTGCGGATTTAACGAACACAAACCGTTCGATAATATTTCCGGCAGCATTGGAATCACTTTGCCAGGGAAATACACCGATGTTCCGCGTTCGGTTGCTTCGCGGTTAATCGCCATGTCGGGACGTACATAATGCGACACATCAGCAATCGCTACCAACAAACGCCAGTTATTGCCGTCACGTTCGCAATACACCGCATCGTCGAAGTCTTTCGCATCTTCGCCATCAATCGTCACTAATGGCGTATTGCGCAAATCCACGCGCCCGACTTTATCCGCTTCGGGTACTTCAAAGGTGAAACGGTCGGCTTCTTCCAGCACATCGTTTGACCATTCAAACGGCAATTCGTGGCTACGAATGGCGACATTGATTTCCATGCCAGGAGCCATGTGATCGCCTAGAACTTCGACAATCTTGCCACTGGGTTGGGCGCGTTTGGACGGCTGTTCGACAATCATCGCTACCACGATTTGCCCCGACTTTGCGCCATTGCTCGCATCGGGCGGAATCAAGATGTCTTGGCTGAGGCGGGTATTGGCGGGGGCGACAAAACCAATGCCGCCTTCGATAAAGTAACGTCCGACTACTTGCGTCGTGCCGCGCTCCAACACTTCTACCAGCGCACCTTCACGCCGTCCTTTTGGGTCAATGCCTCGCACACTCACTAAGGCGCGGTCGCCGTGCATTAATGTACGCATTTGTTTGGCATGTAAAAACAAGTCCGCGCTGCCATCATCGGGTTTCAGAAAGCCAAAGCCGTCGGGGTGTCCGATTACACGCCCTGCAATCAAATCCGTGCGATCCACGGGAACGTATTCGCGGCGACGGTTGTAGAGTAACTGCCCATCACGCTCCATAGCGCGTAAACGTTTTTTGAGGGCATCCAGATCAATGTCATCAACTAAATTCAACGCTGTAGCGAGGGTGGCAAAATCCATTGGTTGTCCATTCTCCGCCAGCACGCCCAAAATCAATTCGCGGCTAGGAATGGGTTTTTCGTATTTCTCAGCTTCACGCTGATGAAAGGGGTCTTTAAACTTCACTCAGAATCCTTGTTATGAAGGTTTTTGTCTTATGTGCCTAGCATAACAAAAAAATGTACCAAAAACGCGTTTCTTCGTTTGACAAGTCGCAATAAGCTCTATATTATGCGCGTCTCACAAGGCAAACGCTTTGTGAATTGCCGAGATGGCGGAATTGGTAGACGCGCTAGTTTCAGGTATTAGTGGGGCAACCCGTGGAAGTTCGAGTCTTCTTCTCGGCACCAAATCCCAAAAGCCAGTCAGAAATGACTGGCTTTTTTTATGCCTACGATTTCCGTATTTCCCATTGTTCCGATACCCCACCATCGGAATGCCTGATAGAATGCAAAATACCGTTCTTGCACCGTCCAATTTGTTCCGATACCCCACCATCGGAATGCCTGATAGAATCGAAGTCATGTAATACCTTGTTTTTACTGACTGATTCGGCTAGAAAAGCTCGACTTGCTGTGGCAAATCGGGCTTTTTTTTCGTGGGCTTGCGTCCATAATATTCGTAAGTCATGCCGTATTGTTTGTCAGTGATGAAAAAAAAGTCTACTTGGGCATTATCGGGTATGAAAGGGCGCAGTCGAAAAATGACGGCTTCCGCTGTAGCAAGTGTGGGATAGTGTTTGACGTACAACGATTTTTGCAACTGCATAAAATTCTCGCGTAACAAACACTTACGAAAAAACGCATAATCACTACGCGCTTTTTTACTGGTCATCGGACAATCATAAACAGTAATTAACCACATGGTACGCCAACTGTACCTTGTTTCATACACCCCTGTCCCGCAGGAAATAGGTGTGCCCACTTCTTGCCCTGCTTGCAATTGTTGTATCTGTTGGCGTAGGCGTTGTGCTTGAATTGGTGCGCCATAATACGGCAAGGTCAAAGCGGCAGGATGGTGTTTGGCATCGGTAGTCAAAATACATACACCCGCTGCACCTAATGCTTGTAGCACACTAACACTCAGTTGAATGGTGTGGTGATGCAAAACCAAAACGGCAATATCTCGCGGTAGGATATGAACTAGCTCCATACCCTCGCGTGAAAGGCGCAATCGACTCGTGTGTATGGTCAAATGCGCTGGGTTTTCAACCAAAATAATACGTTGATCTGGCATAGAATTAAGGGGTCATGGGTATCATTCGTACCATTTGTGTGAATGTTATTTGTTTTTTTCCAGAGTTTTTTTCTTCAATAGCATCAAAACTGCGTGGGTCAGTGTTAGGAATAAGGAATACTGCTCCTCTTGCTTTGAAATAGCCTATCCGGTAGTGGCGTTGGTCTTTAGGATCAAACACGATGTCTCCTTTGTAAAAGCGCGTTATGCCTTGCACTTTAGTTGGGCGTTGGGTCGCTTCGTGTAATGGAACTAATTTTGGCTTGCCGACTAATGTACCATTTTCTACATGAATTTCCAGCCATGCGTAGCCTTTGGATTTTAAATATTTGGTAAGTGTCACACCTTGGCGAGTGCAATGGGTAATGGTTTTAGCATTTTCTGCACTGTTGTCATAACACTTTACTTTTTTGATATAAACAGGCTTATTTTCGCGTGAATATTGCGGGTGTTGCAGCGGGACTTGCAGGGCTTGATACGGAGTTAAACCCTGACTCAATCCAGTATTGAGGTGCTGCATGACCAGTTCGCGCACGCTGTTACTGATAATGCTCTGAATGGCTTTGCGAGCTTTTTCTTCCTTGTCCTTTTCAGTGATTAATGCAGCGATTGCATAACGGCGCGTCAACAGGCATTTGTGTGTCTCAGGGTGCTCAGCGATACCAAAGGCATTGGCATCAAATAACTGACCGTTCGGGTGATGGTCGGGTTTGTGTTGAATACGGCAATCCCGAATCATGGCGACAGCCGCTGAGCGTAAATCACCGCAGGGTGGGTCTGCGTAAAGGCGAATGCGGCTTTTCACAGGACGTTGATTCCGTTCGCAATCTTGGCGGTAATGCGTCGCCATTGCTTGATACAAGCTACGGCTGGTTAAGGCAATGGTCAACGCGTCGATCAAGTGGTGGCGATGGTCGAGGCGTTTTTCCAGCCGAATATCCACGGTTTGCCCGCTGTGGCTGTAGCGATGCCCCTCCCACGCGGGGCGAAAATCGTGGAATTGTTCCGCAATAATGGGTTTGCCATTTTCATCTAATACAGGTAAACCGTGGGCAAGGCGTACTTCGGGGATCACCGTTTCCAAGCCCCAAATGCGGCGTAAGTGGGCGGTCATTTGCCCGCGTGATACGTCCACATCGGTACAAATCTGGCGTAACCATTGTGTGGCAGTCTTGGCAATCCATGAGGTATCGTGGAATTGACGGTCACTGAAATCAGCAATGGATTCATCCGTGAGCACGTCATTTTCAAAGTCTTGTAAGCAGAGTAGTTTAGCTTTGCGGTATAGCGCGGCGGAACGACTGGGGTTTTTCGCGCGGTATTTTTTGGCATTGGCTTGTAAAATCGCTGCCATTTTCTCTACTGCCTGCCAACGTTCTGGTTGTTGTGTCCCCCATGCTTGATACGGGGTCTGATTGCCTTTGGCATCATTGCAGTGGCTATGGGCTAAAACGATTTCGCTGTTTTTCAAGCCAATGCGTGTGAGTGAGCGTGGCAAAATGTGCTCAAAATGTGTGATTTTGCCGTCCATTACTTCATTGAGGGTGAGCACGTTATGCCCTTGGCAATAGGGGCAATGCCAATCTTGTTCTTCTGCTAACCAATAACGCCGGATATTACGCTCGGTTGAGGGGTAATTTGCCTCCTGCAAGATTTTACTGATAGCGGTACGGCTGTTTTGGTTGAGGGTTTGTTGGCTGTGTATTTCATTACGGCGGGTGACACCTTGCCCCAATTCACGGCTCATTTCCACCACGATACGGTCAGGGTACGCGCCTAATTGTTGGTGAAACTGCTTGAGCGTGCGGTAAAGCTGGAGTAATGCACCATCAACAACTTGGTTGCCCGTCTTTTCCGGCAATGGCAAGCGTTCTTGCAGCGTAACAGGCTGGTGAGCGTTAGGGTAACAAGCGTCGATTGCTAAATATTCGCTTAAAGGTTCGGCACTGGTATTGTTTTGTAGCCATGCAGTTAGTTTGTTGGCTGCACTGATCGAATACGCGGCGCGTCCGTCTTCCAGCCCCATTTGCCGTAAACGTCCGAATTTGCCCGTGGCAACTAGCGTGTTAATAAAGCTAATCGTGGTTGCGTCAAAATGCCGTGGTTGATGCTTCTTTTCCCCATGTATTTGCGTATGCCATTGTGGAGTATCAAATTGTTCAGGGCTACCCATATCGGCAAGTAAATTAATGATTTGGCTTTGTGCGGTGTGGGATAGGGCAAGCCATGCGCTTTCCAGCCCCAATTTGCGCCACGCGCTTAAGGTCGTATTGCCGTGTAACTGATCACGTCCATTGTGTTCCAGATTCAAACCAGTGCCCAACGGTTTGGGGTGTCCGGCTTGTGCTAATAACGTTTCGATTTGTTTGAAACTGAGTTTGTCATGTTGTTGTAAGTGTTCGCGGATAATGGCTTTCTGCACAAAAGACAAGGGTTCGGCATATTTGCGCATTCCCCAACGCATATCCGCCAATTGTTTTTCAATACGGAATGCTTGCACACTTGGATGAGCACGCGGCGCACGCGGTAAGTTGGATTGCAAAGGACATTTACCCACCAAAGTGCTAACGGATTTTAACGGGCGTTGGTAGAAAATCGTCTCATGAAAGATTTCCTGTAACGCTTTACCCTCGTGCTGCGTATTTAAAACCGCGTGGAATCGCGCTTGTGTTGCCCAAATAATGGCAAATTCTTGTTCCACTAATTCCCGTGTGGCGTACAGATTTTCGTGTTCTGGGTCGGTAATGGCTGCGGATTTTGTACCGTGATTCCCTGCTACTTGAATTTTCAAGTGAATGAGTAAGCCACGTTGGTGACGACTGTATAAGTATTCCCCCAAAGTTTGACAGCCATGTTTCTGCATAACCGTTTGTAAACGTTCTACACCGCTTTTGACTTCGCCCACGGCTTTATTGGTTTGAGTACGAAAGCCGCCTGCATAACCTCGCCTTTTTGCCATTTTGATGAAAATCCGCAGCAAATCCGCCAACGTGACGAGTGCGCTGGCAGCAGTAGCGCGTAAACGGGGTAAGTTCTGACCATTATCGGGTGGTAACAATTTGGGATTTAAGCCCAACAAGGGCGCAAGTTGTGCAATGTGGCGTAAGCGTTGAGAGCGGCGTGCCAGTTGGGTGCGTTGCTGGCGTGCTAAGCGGCGTTCGGCTTTTTTCGGGATTAATGCACCTTTGTTGTCGCGTTCATTCGGTTCAGGAAAAATGTGTAACTGTTGCGCTAAAATGGTGAGCGGTTCATGAAAATTGGGAGGGGCAATAGCCACTGCGCCAATGGATGTTGTGCCTAAATCTAGCCCTAAATGATATTTCATTTGCCTCTCCACACGATTTTTGATAGCCTGAAATTGTATCAGGTATTCCGATGGTGGGGACTATCGGTAACAAGTTCCTTCGGGAACGACCGAGATAAAAAAGCAGCTTCGGCTGCTTTTTTCGTATTATTCTCTGTAACATTCTGTTTTCACCAGCAAAACGGTTAGTACGTTGATTACCTACACTCCACCGTCCGACACAGGGCTTTCTATTCTTCACCAAGACGATTATTTATTAGTGGTTGATAAGCCAAGTGGTTTGTTATCTGTACCAGGACGTGGTGAAGACCGACAAGATTGTTTGGCAAAGCGTGTGCAGGCGTTATTTCCCGACGCGTTAATCGTACACCGTTTGGACATGAGTACTTCTGGGTTGATGGTATTAGCGCGAGGCAAAGCGATGGAACGCGCTTTGAGTATTGCGTTCCAGCAGCGACGAGTGCATAAACGTTACGAGGCTTTAGTGGCAGGAAAATGCGTACAGGAGCGAGGTGAGGTGAATTTACCACTGGTAACGGATTGGCCGAATCGCCCCAAACAGATGGTGAGTTTTGAACTGGGTAAAGCGTCTTTAACTCGTTATCATGTGATGGATTATTTGCCAGAACAAGATGCGACACGGGTGTGTTTAGAGCCTATTACGGGGCGTTCGCATCAGTTACGGGTACATATGCAGGCGTTAGGACACCCGATTTTAGGCGATAAACTATACGCACCACCGCAGGTACAGGCACAATCTGAACGTTTATTACTCCATGCTGCTATGATTAGTTTGCCACATCCCGTTTCGGGGGAGGTAATGACAGTCAGTAGTAGTGTGCCCTTTTAGGATACCGCTGGATTTTGTTCAGTAACGGGTCACTTGTGGGGTATTAAACTGGTATAGTCTTTGATTTTACGTCCAAATTCATTTGTCATTTTCACGGAACTCTTGGGATAATCCAGTTTCTAAAGGGTTTTGAGACAACAATTACGATTGAGGTGTTCATTATGAAAATTTCCCTGCGTCATCTGTTCATTGGTGCGCTGTCTGCTGCGGTATTAGTGGGTTGCGGCCCTAATGGTGAGATGACTCGTGCGGAACAAGGTGCGGTTATCGGTACTATCGCGGGTGCGGTGGTCGGTAAAAATACTGGTGATAAAGACCGTGGTCATACCATCGCAGGTGCGGTTGTAGGCGGTATTGCAGGTGCAGCGATTGGTAACTACATGGACCAACAAGAGGCAGCACTGCGCCAACAACTGCAAGGTACGGGTGTAGAAGTCCAACGTCAAAATGACAATATCGTCTTAACCATGCCAGATGCGATTACCTTCGACTTTGGTCGTTCCGACGTGAAACCGCAATTCTATGGCGTATTGAACAACTTGGCGAATACGCTCAACCAATTCCCACAAACACGCATTCAAATCGCGGGTCATACCGACAATGTGGGTAGTGATGCTTCCAACCTGCAATTGTCACAAGCGCGTGCTAACGGCGTGCGTGGTTACTTAGGTAGCGTCGGCGTTGCACCAGCGCGTATGCAAGCTGTGGGTTACGGCGAAAGCCGCCCTATTGCAGATAACAATACGGACTATGGTCGTGCGCAAAATCGCCGCGTTGAAATCACATTAGTACCAATTCAGCAGCAATAAGCCTGCAATAGTCGGGTTAATGCTTGAAAGCTAAGCGGTAACTCGCAATCCGTTATATGATGAAGGCTTCCTGAGTGAAGCCTTCGTTTTTAACAATATAATGGGTTGAAATCATTTTGGAACAAATTCCTAACCTCATTACCATTATCCGTATCTTATCCATTGTGCCGATTTGTTGGTTGCTGTGGGTGGATTCTTATCAGCTTGCTTTCATTTTGTTAGTGATTGCGGGCTTGTCTGATGCGCTGGATGGCTTTTTGGCTCGGCGTTATGGTTGGTTCACCAAACTAGGCGCAGTCTTAGACCCTATAGCCGATAAGCTTTTCGTGGTTGCTGTCTTTCTTGTGTTCGGTTTGAAAGGTAGCTTGCCGTGGTGGTTAATTGCATTAGTGATTGGGCGCGATGTGGTGATTGTGCTGGGGGCGTTGGTGTACCGTTTGGTAACGGGGCAGTTGGAAATGCGTCCGCTTATCGTGAGTAAAATCAATACTGGGTTACAAATTATATTGTTAGCAGCTACGTTACTGCATGTTGCTGTTATTGCGTGGCCGCAATGGTTCTTTGTTGGGCTACAATGGAGTGTGGCAGTAACGACGGTGTTGAGTGGTGTGGCTTATGTGGTGTTGTGGAGTCGCTACGCATTCATCAAAGGAAGTAAAGCATGAAAATCGAAAGTGGGCGATGGTTCTGGTTGGTATTGGGGATAATCACCATCAGTTTAGTATACCTTTTATCACCCATCTTAATGCCATTCTTGGCTGGGGCATTTTTGGCGTACTTAGGTGACCCCTTGGTTGACCGTTTGGAAAGTTGGAAATTATCACGCACCCTGTCCGTGACAATCGTGTTTGTCAGTATTATTCTGACGCTTCTCTTGATTTTCTTATTTCTTGTTCCGGTTTTGGAAACACAGGTCAAACGTTTTGTGTCTGTATTGCCGCACTATTTGGACTGGGCAATGGCAATGTTAGCACCTTACCTGCAAGATTCCCTAGGGGTTGACCCTAGTGTATTGGGTAGCGACAAACTTAAGGAGCTGATCGCTTCTCATTGGAAAGAAACCAGTGGTTTTATTAGTAATGCGTTGCAAACGATTTCTAAATCTGGTTTTGTGGTGTTGGGGTGGGTGGCAAATATTGCCTTGATTCCCATCATCACTTTTTATTTGCTGCGGGATTGGGATCGCATGGTGGCTTATATTGATGACTTACTGCCACGTTCGATTGAGCCATTGGTTGCAACCTTGGCGAGTGAAGCCGATGAAGTCCTCGGAGCATTTTTACGCGGACAATTACTGGTGATGTTCTGCCTAGCTGGAATTTATTCTTTTGGTCTGACGTTAGTTGGATTGGAGTTTGCTTTATTAATTGGGTTAATTGCTGGTTTGGTGAGTTTCGTACCTTACCTAGGTTTGATCGTCGGGGCAGGGGTGGCTGGTGTGGCAATCTTGTTCCAAACCCAAAACGCAATGGACTTGTTGTGGGTATTTGCAGTTTTTGGCGTTGCCCAAGTGATTGAAGGCATGTTACTGACCCCTCTACTTGTTGGGGAACGTATTGGGTTGCATCCGGTAACAGTGATTTTCTCGGTGTTGGCGGGTGGGCAATTGTTTGGCTTTTTTGGTATCCTGTTAGCTTTACCAGTCGCAGCGGTCTTGGCAGTCATCATGCGTCATATCCATAGTAGTTACAAACAAAGCCAAATTTATGGAATTGACATTAGTGCGGCAATGGCAAAATCGGTGTCGCCTACGGAGACGACGGAGCAAGTATGAATCAACAATTGACATTGAACGTAGGAATACGGGATGGATTTCGTTTCAGTTCGTTCTTTGTCACCCCCGAAAATGCTGAGTTATTGGGTATTTTAAAACGCGGTTTTGAACAATATGCCCCACAAGTATTTTTGTGGGGGGATACATTAGCCGGAAAATCCCATTTATTGCAGGCATGTTGTGACAATTACTATCAACAGGGCTTAATGGCTGCTTATTTACCACTGAATACTTGTGCCAAATATGGTAGTCGTGTCCTAGTGGGGTTGGAAAATAAACATCTTGTTGTTATCGATGAATTAGACTGCATTATTGGGCAACGTGATTGGGAAGAGGCATTAATGCACTTAATTAATCGTTGTAGGGCAATGAATATCCCTTTGCTATTTGCTGCTAGAACCAACCCTCGCGAGATGAAGTGTGTCCTTGCCGATTTTGCGTCGCGTTTATTGTGGGGGCCTAATTTCCGTGTCTATACACTCAGTGAAGTGCAATGTATGCAAGCAATGGCTTGGCGAGCACATCAGCGCGGGTTTGAATTACCTGCTCATGTGATGAAATACATTGAAAGGCATTATCCCCACGATATGAAAACATTAATGGCTTTGTTAAATCGTTTGGACGAGGTTAGTTTAACTCGCGGGCGTAAAATATCACGGGAATTAATCCGTGAAGTTATGCGTGATTCTCCTGCGATTATCAATTAATTGCTATAGTAGTTCTGTTGACTAAGTATTATCAAAACAAGGAGATCACTATGGATATGAAAAGTCTATTAGACCAGTTATTGCAATCTGGCAAGGATATGGCACAACAGGGTCAATCGACGGCGGAACAAAAACTAGGGATTCCCAGCGAAGGTGTTGATCGTGACGCAGTATTGTCTGGTTTGAAATCTGGTGCGGCGGCGGCAGGGGTGTTGGCTTTATTATTAGGTACTCAAGCCGGACGACGTGTGACGGGTGCAGCGGTAAAAGTAGGGGGGCTTGCAGCATTAGGTGGAGTTGCTTATCAGATGTATCGTCAATGGAATGCGGGTGCATCGTCAGCAGCAACAGTTTCAACAGCCGAGCCTGCACAATTGTCAGCTCCTCAAGCACCCAAAGCCAGTATAGAGTTGCTGCTGAAGGCCATGATTGCAGCAGCAAAAGCTGATGGTCATATCGATTCTGCCGAACTGGAAAAAATTCGCACGCAATTGGGTAGCCTAGATTTGGGTGAAAAGGCCAGTGATATGATTCTGGAAGAACTCGCCCGCCCGTTGGATGTTAATGCACTTGCTGCACTGACCAATGGTGATATGGCAATTGCTTTGGAAGTGTATTTGGTTTCAGCATCCATGCTGGATGCATCTGATGCCGTGGAGCAGGCTTATCTGGAGGATCTGCGTGTAGCCCTGCAATTGCCGGACAGCGTTAAACAGCCTGTTAGCGTTTAAATTTTTTCTGTTTGCTACGCAGTCGCGCTCGGGGTAAATCGAGCGCGTGCTGCTTGAGTTTCAATTGAAGTCGTCGAATACATCCTTTAGGCGACGTTCTAGTGCCTTCCGTTCCAAGTAATCTTCCACGTTACGACGAATGACATGCGGTTTGGTTTTTTTGCCATCCGTGGTGGATATTTGCTTTTCTAGTGTGAAGATTTCATCATCACGTTCTGCATCGTACTCGTTGTTATTACGCATAATATGTGCTCCTGTTCATACCATCCATCGTCGGTAAAACTGAAGTGGTTAAATACGTTGGTTTTCAATACAGGCTGTTACGCATTACACACTAAACGCACAGCATGTGGTGGCTAGTATAAAAACTATAGCTTAATTTGTACTGATCGAAGCTTGCGTAAAAGAGATTACTTATGAACGGTCGCTCTGGTTGATCAGACGCATGAAATATAGGCGTATCTGTCGTATTTGTGAAGATACTTACAGGCATAAGAGGGGGAAAAGGCAGGTGACGCGCGTCGAATTTGACGCGCGATCTGTTTTTAGTTACTCACTAACTTTTTGAAACGCACAACCCGTGCTAAAAAGTTTTGGGCATTTTCATAGCCAGCCAAACGGATTTCACGCAATTCCTTGCCATCGGGTTTAAAAAATAAAACCTGAGGTGGACCGAAAATGCCAAAGCGTTTCAATAACTCACCGTCTTTGGCATCATTGGGGGTAATATCCGCTTGGATCAAGATAGCACCTTGTAATTCTGTGACGACGCTCGCATCACTGAATGTGTATTCTTCGAGTTCCTTGCAGGATACACACCAATCAGCGTAAAAATCCAGAACAACAGGTCGTTGTTCTGTCTTAGCTTGTGCAAGTGCTTCTTCTAGACCCGTGACACCTTTGATGCGTTTGAAAGACAAGTGAGGTTTTTTTGTTTCCATTGCCACGGCTGTCGTACCGCCAAAAATGCCCTTAAGTGGTTGGAAAAGGCTTTTACTGCCAGCAGCTACACCGAATAAGACCATCGCACCGTAGAATAGCAGAATTAAACCTATACTTTTCCAGAAACGTCCCCAGCCGCCTGCTTCTTCATGGATTTTATCCAGCGCACCCATGTAGATGCCGGAAACTACCAGCAAAATGCCTGTGAGTGCCATTGTGATTTCGAGCGGAACAACACGGCTGAGCATCCAAATGGCCAAACCCAGCATCATAATGCCGAAAATAGCCTTTGTTGTGTCCATCCAAGCACCCGCTCGCGGTAGTAAGCGACCTGCCGATGTGCCGATCATGAGTAGTGGTAAACCCATCCCTAAGCCTAATGCAAAGAGAGAGACGCCACCTAAAACGGCATCGCGAGTTTGTGTGATATAGATTAATGCGCCTAATAGTGGGGCAGTGACACAAGGACCAACGATAAGGGCAGATAATATACCCATAATGCTTGCGCCGAGAAAACTGCCACCTTGTTGGCGGTTACTGATTTCACTCAAACGGCTTTGAATACTGGTCGGCATTTGTAATTCGTAAAAGCCGAACATGGACAGTGAGAGCAGCACAAAGATACCTGCAAATGTGCCAATTACCCAAGGCGTTTGGAAAACCACTTGCAGGTTTGCACCACTTAAGCCAGCAATAATCCCAACGGTGGCGTAGGTGAGTGCCATTGGTAAAACGTAGGCCAGCGACAGCATAAAGCCTTTACGCGGGGAAAGATTACCGTAACCTGCAATAATCCCAGAAAGAATGGGAATCATCGGAAATACGCATGGTGTGAACGCCATACCTAAGCCTGCAAGGAAGAACAGCATCAACGTACTGAAGTAGCTATTATTCTGCATCTGGCTGAAAATCAAATCGCCTTCATTCACCACAGTACTGTGGATAGCCGTTCCGCCCGCGCCATTAGGTTCATCTTTGCGTGGTGGCAGATTGGTTAAATCCAGTTCGGTCGTTTCGGTAATAGGAGGGTAACAAATCCCACTATTTTCAGCACAACCTTGATATTCCGTTTCAACGACGATTTTTTGGAGATTGTCCGAAACAATCGGTATAGCAACATCAAAATCTTTATCAAAGACTTGGATTTTACCAAAGAACTCATCTTCCACTTCGCGGCTTTCTGGGAAGCGTGGTGTACCTAGGCTTGCACCCGCTGGGTCTTTAATCCGAAAGAAAATTTTAGGCCGATACAAATGATGACCTGGCTGAATTACCCAGTGTGCATTCAATTCGCCTTGATTTTTAGCGTTTAGGCTGAGCTTGAAAGCTTTGTTGGCGGGTAAGGCATCTTTATTATTTTGTGCGGCATTCTTTTCTTTAATTACCTTGAGTAAATCACCATCGGCAATAGGTGGTGTTGTCTCGGGTGTATTTGTGGCGGTTGTAGCAGCATCTAGCTTTAGGTTGGCGGTTTTGCGAATGGGGGGATAGCAAATGCCTTCGTTAGCGCAACCTTGGTATTTTGTTTTAAGTGCTAATTCAATAGCCTGATTTGCCGTTTCGCCACGTTCAATGGGAATCTCAACAACCACTTGTTTGTGGTAGATTTCCATTTTTCCGAAGGCAGGGTCTTCTTTTGTTTCGCTTTGCGGATACGCTGGAGAAGCCAATTTTACGCCATTCGTATCCGTTTCAAAATTAAATCGTTCTCGATAGAGGTAGTAACCCTCAGCGATGTCCCATGTCGCTTTGACCTTGTTAGGTGCGATGACCTCTGCCTTAAACTTGAACGCTTCATCGGGTAGTAAGGGTTCGGCTTGCGCAAGGCCGGATAGTTGCACTATCACAAACAGTAGTAACAAGCTGAGCAATTTTCTCATGCTGGGGTTCTCTCTTTTATCCAACCCAAATAGTCTGGTAAACCGTGAGTGATCGCCATAGCGATAATTTCCGGCAAGTGATAGGGATGTTGGCTGCGCACAAGGGTTTCTAGTGCTGCATAACTGTGGGTTTGCGTTTTGATTAACAGTAAATGTTCTGTCCCTTCGCACGTCTTGCCTTCCCAAATGTAAAGCGAGGTCATTGCGGGAACAATGTTGATGCAGGCAGCAAGCCCGCTCTCCAACAACTGGTGTGCCATTTTTTTGGATGCTTCCATGTCTGGCAAGGTTGTCATTACAAGTAGACAATCAGTCATGTTTCAGTGTGGTTTACCTAGATGCGGGTAATAGTAGATTAAATATACGGACTCGGCAAAACATCTTCACGGTATTTTGCAATCTGGTAATGTTGATGCCGTTTTCGTTGTGTGATTCACCACAAATGTTGTGTTTATGCAACATCCAGTTGTATAAAAAACAATCTTTTGCCTGAATTATGATGGTTGTACGAAGATGTCTGAATTACTATGTTAAGTATAGAAACAAAAAAGCCTGCTTGCGCAGGCTTTTAAATCAAAATGCACAGCTATAAGTATTAGAGCATGCAGTTTTCTAATGAACCACCAGAAGCTAACAATTCTTCAACCCAGCTTGGCTTTCTGCCACGACCACTCCAAGTTTGCTCTTGGTTATTCGGGTTGAAGTATTTTGGCTCAATAACCCGTTTTTTTGCAGGGCGAGCTTGCATAACCTCTTCCAGAGTAAAACCCGCTTTTTCCAGCATCTCTTCAATAGCTTCACGCAGCCCGACCAATTCGGTTTGGCGACGGCTGGAAATAGCAGTGTCAATGCTACCTTTAAGAGCTTCTAGTTCCGCAACGCTCAAATTTGAGATATCAACATTTGCCACAGATAACACCTGTCCTTTCTATCTTAATTAATGAAAACAGTGATGTCATATATTCTAATTCTTAAATCAGATTGTCAAGAAGGCTTTTAAGAAAATGAATTCTTTTTAATAGAAATTAAAAATGCCACTTAACAAAAAGATTTCACCCAAGTGCTAGTTGGTACTGATGGAGTTAAGAGGATGAGTCCTTCGGACGGGCGGAGTAGCATTCGTCTCTTAGATTGCCTACAATAGCCGCAGTCATTTATTTATAAAAAATAGAATGTAAAACAAAATTTACTCAGGGGGATTTGATGCGTTTTGCCATCCCAGTTTTGTCCGCAGTTGTGCTTATTCTCGCTGCTGTGGGCGTTTGGTTGCATAGCCAGTTTCAAGAGCACCTCAGAGCTTCTAGTGAACTGCCGAGCTTTTCATTTCATGTGTCTGTCATGCTGTTCGTTATGGTTCTAGCACACACGGGTGTTTTGTATTGGTGGTCTGCTAATCGTGGTGATAAACGTGCATTACGCCAAGAAAATGATTCATTACTGAACATGGCTGATCCTACGGTTGTGACGATGCCGGAGTCGTCAAACGGGAAAAAGATCAATACAGAATGGGTTTTAGACGTATTGGCTGGCGGCGTTGTGGTAATTGATTATCGTGGTGGTATTACCTTTCTGAATCCTAGTGCCGAAAAGTTGGTGGGCTGTGAAAGAGCTAATGCGGTGGGTTTTCCGATCACAAACGTTCTGCAATTAGAAGATTCTCAAAATAATAGTATCATCGAAAGGGTGTTGGATACGCACCGTTTGTACCCGATGCATCCCCTGCAATTTGGACAAATTCGTTTGCGACCGTCCAAAGGGGAGATGCGGATTGTGGAGTTAAATACGGTTTGCATTCCTGAGGATCATGTCATTGTTTTTATTTTTCGTGATCTTGCATCCGACCGAAAAATAATCAATAAACTCTATCAACAAGCTTCGCGAGACCCATTAACTGATTTAATGAATAGAAGCAGTTTTGAGCAAGCTGTGGAACAATTGGCGCACGATACATCAGGACTTGCACGGACACATGTGTTGGTGAGTATTGATCTGGATAACTTCAAGGTTATCAATGATACTTGTGGTCATCAGGCAGGTGATGAGTTATTGCGGCAAGTGGCGCATATCTTTCGACGTTCGATTCGTAGTTCGGATAGGGTTGCGCGGATTGGCGGGGATGAGTTTGCTATCTTCCTTGAAGGTTGCGGGGTGGAGAAGGGGCGAAGTATTATGGATTCAATCCTGATTGAGCTGCGTAATTTCCGCTTTAGTTGGAAGGATAAAATTTTCTCGGTTGGTGCAAGTGTTGGGCTTGTGGAGTTCATGCCTTCAACCCATATCCAAATTAGCCAGTTATTTTCGGATGCAGACCATGCTTGTTACACCGCAAAGGCTGCCGGACGCAATCAGGTGTGTGTGCATGCAGGGCAGTCCACGCACGAAATGCCGAGTCAGTTGGTACATGATTGGAGCAAATTGCTGAAGGATGCTATTCGCGAAGATAAATTTCTTTTATTTGCATAGCCTATCGTGCCTCTGCATTCTGCACACAAGTCGCCACGACAATTTGAAGTATTATTACGTCTGCCATTTCGCCAAACCCTATTAAATCCGGGGAGTTTTTTACCCATCGCGGATCGTTTGGAACTGACTTGTCATATTGATCGTTGGATCATTCGTAAGTCACTTGAAATGCTGGCAGACTGTTGTGGCAAAAGTGTAAGCGGTGGGCAGATTGAGCATCGACTGATGGTTAATTTGTCTGCTCAATCTGTGCAGAATATCGAATTATTACCGTTTATCGAGCGGCAATTAAAACGTTACAATATTAATCCAGCAATGCTTTGCTTTGAAATTTCTGAATCTGTTGCAATTAGTCATTTTGTTCATGCTAAACGCCTGATGAATGGGTTACATGAGTTGGGTTGCCCGATCGTATTGGACGATTTTGGTAGTGGATTTTCATCATTAAATTACTTGCGAGAATTACCGCTTTCTTTTTTAAAAATAGATGGGAATTTTGTACACAATCTGGTGGCAAATGCCGTTGATGCGGCAATGGTCAAGGCGGTGCATGAGGTGGGGCAGGTCATGAATTTGTTTACCATCGCAGAACTGGTGGAAGATGCAGAAACGTTGCAACATTTGCGTCATATAGGGGTGGACTTTGCCCAAGGGTATTTTTGTGGTCGTCCGATTCCATTGGTTCAGTTAGGACAGCGTATTAAGAACAATCGCGGTGGTGCAATGGCAGCATAAAAAAAGTGTCAATAGGCAATATCCGGTGCTTGAAATGCAGCAGTACTAGCCCAATACTGTTTGTTATTACTCGTTAAATAATGGAATTGCATTGTGCGAACCTTCCCTATTTTTGCCACACTTTTTTTTGTTGTGCCGTTTATCGAGATTTGGTTATTGGTAAAAGTTGGTAGTGTGATCGGTGCACTGCCGACCATTATCTTGGTTGTTGCGACCTCTATTTTGGGGGCTTACTTGTTACGTCAGCAAGGGTTGGCAACCATGCGTCGTTTTCAAAATACATTACAAAATGGTCAATTGCCTGCCAAAGAACTATTGGAAGGTGTCATTCTCCTCGTGGGGGCGGTGTTACTGATGACCCCTGGGTTCTTTACGGATATGTTTGGTTTGATCTGTCTGTTGCCATTTACTCGTCAATTGGTGATGGCATTGCTGGCAAAACGTACCACGGTGTACGCTCAGGCGCACATGCAAGAAGCTGCTTATCGTGCTAATACACAGGGTAGAATGGATGCTGCTTATCGTGCTAATACACAAGGTGGAATGGATATTGAAGGTGAAGTGGTTAAACGGCGAGATTAACAAGCCTTAGCCTTCTGCCGCCTTGCTCTGGAGAAACAAGGCGGCAGGGTGTGGTTAGGCTTCTTCTTTACCGATAAAACGGTAAATCACAGCACCTAACGCGCCGCCAACTAATGGCGCAACCCAGAATAGCCACAATTGTGCAATAGCCCAATCACCCGCAAAGAACGCGACGGCAGTGCTACGCGCTGGATTGACAGAGGTATTAGTGACGGGGATGCTGATTAAGTGGATCAACGTTAAACCCAAGCCGATCGCAATGGGAGCGAAACCTTGTGGAGCGCGTTGATCTGTCGCACCGAGGATAATGATCAAGAACATCATGGTCATGACAACTTCGGTGACTAAAGCAGCGACCAAAGAGTATTGTGCTGGTGAGTGTTCTGCATAGCCATTGGCGGCAAACCCAGCAGCCGCATCGAAACCCACTTTACCCGTGGCAATTAAGTACAAAACGCCACCTGCGACTAAACCACCTGCGACTTGTGCCGCAATGTAGGGAAGTAATTGTGCAGTGGGGAAACGCCCCGCTACCCATAAACCAACCGACACTGCGGGGTTTAAGTGACAGCCAGAAATATGCCCAATGGCGTAAGCCATTGTTAAGACTGTCAGGCCGAAGGCCAACGAGACACCGAGCAGACCGATGCCAAGTTCAGGGAATGCAGCGGCTAATACAGCACTGCCACAGCCCCCTAATACTAACCAAAAAGTGCCTATAAATTCAGCGGTATACGCTTTCATGTTATTACTCCTTGAGGGTATATTCCATTTTAATGATTAAATAATTCCTAGGCAGTATTAAGCCCTACCGCCTAGAAGCGTTACTTTTGCACAAGTATTATCTATTAATCAATCATTACTTGGGTTATTTTTATAATAAAAACTTATTAATAGGTGTTTGTAGCGAAAAAATATTCTATTGTCGTATTTCAGCAACGCTTTGCAGAGGTGAAAGTGAGTCATGGCGACTGTGAGGTTTGCGGAAAATTTTTTTCGTCAGTTTACCCTTGACTTTGTGCAACCCGACCTTATTATTGGCACTCACTAGCCGAGAGTGCTAACAACTTAACATTGTTTTCTATCTTAAACTTTCAATCCATTTGGTTTGAGGAGTATGACCAATATGACTATCCGTCCTTTGCATGATCGCGTTGTTGTACGTCGCGTGGAAGAAGAGCGTAAAACAGCCAGCGGTATCATCATCCCTGACAATGCTGCTGAGAAACCTGATCGTGGTGAAGTTTTGGCAGTAGGCCCTGGCAAAATCGGTGATGACAACGAGCGCGTTGCGATGCAAGTTAAAGTCGGTGACAAAGTTCTGTTCGGTAAATACGCAGGTACTGCCGTGAAAGTTGACGGTCAAGAACTGCTGATTATGCGTGAAGAAGACCTGTTAGCCGTTATCGAAGGCTAATACTGGTTTCCACCGTTTACTGAATAAAATTTTCAAGAGGTTTAGAGATAATGAGTGCTAAAGAAGTCCGTTTTGGTGATGATGCGCGTTCACGCATGGTGAAAGGCATTAACGTTCTGGCGAATGCGGTTAAAGTGACACTGGGCCCTAAAGGTCGTAACGTGGTGCTGGAAAAATCATTCGGCGCACCAACCGTCACGAAAGATGGCGTTTCCGTGGCTAAAGAAATCGAATTAGAAGACAAATTCGAGAACATGGGCGCACAACTGGTTAAAGAAGTTTCTTCTAAAACCTCTGATGCAGCGGGTGACGGCACAACCACAGCAACCGTTTTGGCACAAGCTATCGTGCGTGAAGGCATGAAAGCGGTTACAGCGGGTATGAACCCAATGGACCTGAAACGCGGTATCGACAAAGCGGTTACGGCTGCTGTTGCGCAATTACACGCCATGTCCAAACCGTGCGAAGACAACAATGCTATCGCGCAAGTGGGCACGATTTCTGCGAACTCTGATGAAGCTATCGGCAACATCATTGCCAGCGCAATGGACAAAGTAGGCAAAGAAGGCGTTATCACCGTTGAAGAAGGTTCTGGTTTAGACAATGAACTGGACGTTGTAGAAGGTATGCAATTTGACCGTGGCTACCTGTCGCCTTACTTCGTCAACAACCAACAAAGCATGTCTGCGGAATTAGAAAGCCCATTCGTGCTGTTGTACGACAAAAAAATCTCCAACATCCGTGAATTGCTGCCTGCACTGGAAGGTGCTGCAAAAGCTGGCAAACCACTGATGATTATCGCTGAAGACATCGAAGGCGAAGCATTAGCGACACTGGTTGTCAACAACATCCGTGGTATCGTTAAAGTGGCTGCGGTTAAAGCTCCTGGCTTCGGCGATCGCCGTAAAGCCATGTTGCAAGACATCGCTATCCTGACTGGCGGTACTGTGATTTCTGAAGAAGTCGGTTTGTCTTTAGACAAAGTGACTTTAGACGACTTAGGTCAAGCCAAACGCATTAATGTTACCAAAGAAACCACCACCATTATTGACGGTGCGGGTTCTGCGGACGACATCAAAGCGCGTGTTGACCAAATCCGTGCGCAAATCGAAGTCACCACTTCTGACTATGACCGTGAGAAACTGCAAGAGCGCGTAGCAAAATTGGCTGGCGGCGTTGCGGTTATCAAAGTTGGTGCTGCGACTGAAGTCGAAATGAAAGAGAAAAAAGCACGCGTAGAAGACGCATTACACGCGACTCGTGCAGCGGTTGAAGAAGGCGTTGTGCCTGGCGGTGGTGTTGCGTTGGTTCGTGCA
>CAZTUZ010000014.1:0-26499 GCA_964617055.1 uncultured Thiothrix sp. | reverse complement strand
GATACTGACATGACCCTCAGCCTTAGCGAAGACGATTTGCTACATTTGGAGCGCGAACAATTCATGCAGCTCGTCCACCAACCTGCCACCTTGGCGCGGGTGGAACACTTACTCAAAACGGGCAAACCGTTACGCAATTAACAGCAACCGTCTGCGTACCAACGCAAGGGGGACATCATGGAGAAGTTATGGTTAAACAGCTATCCGCCCCACGTTCCGGCGGACATTGACCCCGCACAATACACCTCGCTAGTCGCGTTATTTCAGCACAGCGTCACTCGCTTTCACGACCGCCCTGCGTTTCAAAATCGCGGTAAAGTGCTGACTTATCATGAAGTCGATGTGCTTTCGCGGGATTTTGCAGCGTATTTATTGCACGAAGCGGGGCTACAAGCGGGGGATCGTATCGCGCTTATGATGCCGAATTTACTGCAATACCCGATTGCCTTGTTTGGCGCATTACGCGCTGGGTTAGTCGTGGTGAATACCAACCCGCTGTACACCGAACGCGAACTGGAACACCAACTGAAAGATTCCGGCGCGAAAGCGATTGTGGTGCTGGCGAATTTCGCCCATACGCTCGAACAAGTGATGGATGAAGTACCCATTACCACCGTGATTACCACCGAAGTTGGCGATTTACTCGGCTTTCCCACCGCCTTCGTTGTGAATAGCGTGGTGCGTTACGTCAAACATTTAATCCCCGAATACCACCTACCCGAAGCCATCGGCTTTAACCAAGCCCTGCACCTAGGACACGAATGCCTCGCCCTTTACCAAGATGCCAAACCACAGGCGCACGATGCGGCGTTTTTGCAATACACGGGTGGCACAACGGGCGTGGCAAAAGGCGCGGTTTTAACCCACCGCAATCTGGTGGCGAACATGCTGCAAGCGCAAGCATGGGCGGCGGCGGATTTGGTCGCGGGTAAGGAAATCTTCATTACCGCACTCCCGCTGTACCACGTTTTTGCCCTGACCGCGAACGCGCTGTTTGCGTTTGAATTGGGTGCGAAAAACGTGCTGATTACCAATCCCCGCGATTTGGATGACTTCATTCACACCTTAATCCATGAACCGTTCACGTTTATTACGGGCGTGAATACGCTGTATAACGCCCTGCTCAATCACGAGGCAATCAATAAGGTCGACTTTTCCTATTTGAAAATCGCGCTGGGCGGCGGGATGGCGGTGCAAAAATCCGTTGCCGAACGTTGGCAAGCTTTAACGGGCGTTACGCTACTTGAAGCTTATGGTTTAACCGAAACTTCGCCAGCGGTGTGCATTAACCCTATCGACCTGAAAGCGTATAACGGCATGATTGGTTTGCCGATTTCGTCCACCGAGATTTCCATCCGCGATTTGGATGGTCATGAACTAGGCGTGGATGAAGCAGGTGAATTGTGGGTACGCGGCCCGCAAGTCATGCAAGGTTACTGGCAACGTGCCGACGAAACCGCCAAAGTCCTCATGCCCGACGGTTGGTTACGCACGGGCGATATTGGCATCGTCAATGCACAAGGCTTTGTGAAATTGGTGGATCGCCTCAAAGACATGGTGTTGGTATCTGGCTTTAATGTGTATCCCAACGAAGTCGAAGACGTGATCGCCAGCCACCCGCAAGTGCTAGAAGTCGGCGTGATTGGCGTAAAAGACGAACATTCGGGCGAAAGCGTCAAAGCCTTCGTGGTAAAAAAAGACGATAGTCTAACGGAACAAGCGTTACGCGCCTTTTGCCATCAACAGCTTTCCGCTTATAAATGCCCCAAACAAATCGCATTTTTGGAGCATTTACCGAAAAGCAACGTAGGCAAAATTCTACGCAAAGAATTACGCAAATTGTAGCTTATGGCACTCGTTTGAAAACTTGTTGAGGCACGTCGCCGTCGATCATTTTCAGCACGAGGTTATTGGCATCCAACTGCACAATGGCGTAGAAAATGGCATCAAACTCCCCTTTTACCAACAAACAAGGCTGGTTTTTCTCGCCATACGCGCAGCTAGATTGGTATTCGACGGTTTGGGCGGGCATCGGCGTGCCTTCGCTACTTTCCAACCAATCGCTACCTTGGATTTTGACCATAAAGGATTGATCTTCGGACTGCCACGTTCCCGCTAATGCCGCTGGCAATGGTTCAACAGCCGTTTGTTCAACAGGGACTGCGGGGGCTTCTGTGGTTTTGACCATTTCGACTTTAGGGTCGGATTGAGGCGCATCGCTAGGTTTGTCACCACCGCAAGCCGTTAATAACGACGTGGCACACAATACCGTTACAAGCCATGCTGTTTTCATTAGGGATACTCTCCATGCAATCATTAGATAATGCTTCGACATTCTTAGTTTTAAAGGGCTTTCTTAAGCCAATAGTAGTCTAATCTTCGGTGATGTGCCTGCAAACACTCATAGCAAGCCATGCTATCATTTTGATTATTCAAAAATAAATACGATAGATTGTGTAAGTTACACCCAGCCCACACAATCAGACAAGTTTTTTTGTATTAATATTTGCTAATCATTTTCAGTAAAAGAACTACCGTTCGCCGCCTGAACTTGTTGCAAAGTCAGTTATTTGTATAGAATGTAAGCGTTCGCTCTTACAATAATGACAATAGGCAGCGGTTATGATGCATCCGATTACTGCACCTCTTCTTTTAGTTGATCCAGACGGTTCTTGCGATTCGCTTTTTCAACACATCGCCACCGTCATAGCGGCCGGAGCGCGAAGTGTGCTCGTGCTAGCGTGCGATGATAATGGCTTTACTCCGCAACACCTTGATGAACGGTTGCGCGATTTGCCGATCCCCGTGTTTGGCGGTATTTTCCCTGAAATCATTGCAGGCGAACAACGCCTCGCGCTTGGAAGCTTGGTGTGCGGTTTACCCATGCCTGTTGAAGTGCATTATGTGCAACGGCTTTCTGACCCTGATGCGGATTACTTTGCCCAAACACAAGAGCTGATTTCGCATGTACCCAGCGGTACAACCCTACTGACGTTGGTTGATGGTTTAAGCACCCGCCTATCTTCATTGCTGGATGGCTTATACGAAGCCCTCGGCGATAGCTGTAAATACTTAGGCGGCGGGGCAGGCTCTCTCAGTTTTCAACAAAAACCTTGTTTATTTAGCAATCAGGGATTAGTGGGTGACTGCGCCCAAATCACGCTGTTGCATTTACCTGTCAGCATTGGCATTAAACACGGTTGGCATAAGTTTGCCGGACCATTCTTCGTCACAGGTGCTTATGAAAACGTGATTACCACCTTAGATTACCGCCCCGCATTTGAGGTATACCGCGAAGTGGTTGAACAAGACTGTGGCAAACGCTTCGATACCGACAACTTCTTCGACTTAGCCAAAGCTTATCCTTTTGGTTTGGAACGTCTCAAAGGCGATGTGGTCGTGCGTGACCCTTTGTTCCAACAAGACAGTGCCCTTGTATGCGTCGGGGAAGTACCCGCCAACCACATTATTTATATTCTCAAAGGCGAACCACGAGATTTGATTCATGCCGCGCAACAATGCGCCGCTCAAGCCGTTGCACCACTTAAGCCCCCCTTAGCCAATGGCAGTTTCGCGTTATTGTTCGACTGCATTAGCCGCACGCTGTTTTTGGAAAGCGGCTTCATAGCGGAAATCGACCATATTCATTCCAGCTTACCCGCAGCAACCCCACTGCTAGGCGTATTATCATTAGGTGAGATTGCGGATACAGGCAATACTTGCCTAGAATTTTTGAATAAAACCATTGTGTTGAGTGTCTTTACCCAAACGGAGGAATATGGCGCATGACACCAACCTTGGAACTGGTTTCCATGCAATACGCATTGGCATTACTCATTGGGCAAGATTTGGATTTGCGCACCATGCTACGCAAATTCCTCCCCCCCGCATTGAAGTTGCTAAACTGCCGTGGTGGTTATATTTGGTTGCATCAACGCGAAACGGCGCACCCCATGCGCCCGTGTTACAGTTACCCGACATTGAACGCATCGCTGGATCAGAGCCAACCGATCTTAGCTGCGCATTTACAACGCATTGCTAACCAAGATTGGTTTGTCAAAAAACCAGGGGAAGTCATTGCTGAAGCGAATATGCACTATCATTTTCTACCGTTGGGAACGACGGGGCTGCTGGTGTTATTGCGCGACCCACCCTTACCCGAATCACATGTGTTGGCTCTTGGCTTGGTGTTAAAACGTTTAGAAACGGCGTGCTTGGCTTGTCTACAACACGCTTATTTGGAAGAAGCTCGCAAAGAAGCCCTACATGCAAAAGAAATCGCCGAAAAAGCCAACCAAGCCAAAAGCGAATTTTTAGCCATGATCAGCCATGAAATCCGTACCCCTATGAATGGAGTCATCGGCTTAACCGACTTAATGTTATATAGCGAACCTTCCACCTCGCAACGCGGTTACTTGGAAATGATCAAATCCTCATCCACCGCATTGCTCGACATTATCAATGAAATTCTCGACTTTTCACGCATTGAAACGGGCACACTCAGCCTCAATAACACACCGTTTTGCCTACAAACCCTCTTGCAAGAGACACTAACACCACTTAAACTGCGTGCCACCGAAAAAGCCTTAACCTTGCATTGGCAAATCGAACCCCATGTACCACGCTTTTTAGAAGGCGATGCCGGACGCTTACGCCAAGTACTCATTAATCTGGTGGGTAATGCCATTAAATTCACCGAAGCAGGCGAAATTCACATCACTGTCCGTCGTCAAGAAGCAGAACACCACCAAGAAATGGCCAGCGTATGCTTTTCGGTACGCGACACAGGCATTGGCATTCCAGTTGCCAAACAAGCCAGTATTTTCCAACCTTTTCAACAAGCTGATAATTCGATTGCACGACGATATGGCGGAACAGGTTTGGGTTTAACAATTTCTTCACAACTGATTCAAATGATGGGTGGCAAACTGCAAGTCAAAAGCCAACTCGGACAAGGCAGCGTGTTCCATTTCCATGTCGTGTACCGGATTGCCACTCCCGCGACAGCCCCTTGCGCAACGCAAACGATTCATGTAGTGCCATCACCACAAGCGGCTTTACACAGCAATAAACGACCACTCAACATCTTATTAGCAGAAGACAATCGGGTGAATCGCCTCTTAGCAGTGCGCCTGTTAAACAAAGCCGGACACCAAGTAATCACCGCTGAAAACGGACACGAAGCTGTCTCCGGCTGGTCGGAACAGCGTCCTGATGTGGTGTTAATGGATATGCAAATGCCCGTCATGGACGGTTTGGAAGCAACATTGCACATCCGCCGCCACGAACAACATGCCAGCCTACCACGCACCCCCATTATCGCGCTCACCGCTAACGCCATGCATAGCGACCGCGAAAAATGCCTCGCAGTCGGTATGGATGACTTCATCAGCAAACCATTCAACGTCCAAGAGCTGTTGCAAGTGCTTGAACGCGCGTGCGTAGCTTAAGCAATCTCACGGATAACCTTCTACATTATCATCACCCAGCACAGTCACTACCACTAAATTAAGCATTGTCACTGGCTGTAGGTCGGGCTTCAGCCCGACAATCTCCTCGGAAATGTCGGACTGAAGTCCGACCTACGAGGCTAACCCCCTCACCCCAGCCCCCTCCCCCTCTGGGGGCGAGGGAGGGACAGTGCAACCAGCGGTCAGTGGTTCAGTACCCAGCCGATGGGGCAAAATAACTAAACGAAACCCGCAGTGGAGATTATGGTAGCTTGGAGAGTTGAGGTAACGGAACGCAGAACGCAACCAGAGAGGAAGATCAAGCCACGAACCGCCGCGCAACACACGACAACCCGCATCGCCGCCACTACCTGAACTGCCATCCGTTGGGGTATTATCATAGCTATCCCAAGTATCCTGACACCATTCCCACACATTGCCGTGCATTTGGTACAAACCCCACGGGTTGGGCGTGAAGGATTTAACAGGCACGGTTTTGTACCGATACTCACCCTTGCTACCGCCGCCCTCATAGACTTCATTACCATCGTAATTGGCTTGATGCGGGGAAATGCTATTACCAAAGGAAAAGGCGGTGGTTGTCCCCGCACGGCAGGCGTATTCCCATTGCGCTTCGCTCGGCAGTCGCACTACCATCTCCGGTACAACGTCATTGGCACGTTGCAGGAATAATTGCACATCATCCCAACTCACTTGCTCGACGGGGTGTTGCAGATCGTCAGTAAAATAGGCAGGGTTATTGCCCATCACTGCTACCCACAGGGCTTGAGTACAGGCAGTATCCGCCAGCCAAAAGCCCTGCTGAAAAGTAACGCGGTGTTGGGTTTCACGATGATCATCACGCTCTGGCTCGGATTGCGGCGAACCCATCAGAAAACTCCCCGCCGGAATCCAGCGGCAACGCTGCGTTACCCCAAACAACATCAAATCGGCGTAACGCCCGTACTGGTCTTGCCCCGATTGACTCGCCCAAGCACTGGACGGGGCTGACGGCACGGCAGCAGGCGGAGTTTGCACGCGGGTTAGGACAGCTTCCAGCCGTTGCTGAATATTACCCACCGTGCGGAACGTCAAACTGCCACACGCCAGCGCAATAAACGCCTACACTGCCTCTGTTTGCTGCACATCAACAGGCAAAAAATCTAGCTCGTCCAAAAATGCCGCCGCTTGTTCCAATGATGGCTCAAGACGCGCTACCAGCCCTGCGTAATCCAAACCCTGATTTGGCGCGAGAAAAGCCTCCATCTCCGCTTTCATGCGCGGCAATCGCTGCAACACACTACCAAACTCAAGGCAAAGCGTGCGCAGCTTGGCAAGCTCTTGTTCCCGCTCAATGCGCTGTAGCTCTTGCGGATACGCGGCGGGGTCGTGGGTGAAATCATTACTCATAAAAAGCCTTGTTCTTAGAACAAGAAGACTTTATATAGCAGAATAAACAGCGGGGGGATAGCGTTGACGCAGGGCATGGCGTTAGACCGCATTCGCCTGTGTTTCGTGCTAAAATCGGCGCATTACCCACCGGAAGCGACGTACCGACCATGCAAGCCGTTTACCTCAATCCCCTCACTGACTTTGGTTTCAAAAAGCTGTTTGGCGAAGAGCCGCACAAGGATTTGCTGATCAGCTTCCTGAACACGTTGTTGCCAGAAAAGCACCAAATCGCCACACTGCAATACACCAAAAACGAATACCAAGGCGTTAGTCCGACAGATCGTAAAGCGATTTTTGATCTGAACTGCATCAGCGACACGGGTGAGCGGTTCATTGTCGAATTGCAGAAAGTAAAGCAAATGTATTTCAAAGACCGGAGCATTTATTACTCGACGTTTGCGATTCAGGAACAAGCGCAACGTGGCGACTGGGATTACCGTCTCTCACCCGTTTACACCATTGGCATTCTCGACTTTTTAATCAGCGATGAAGCGAAAGACGTGATTTATTACGCACAATTAAAAGACCAACACAACCAGATTTTCTACGACAAATTATCGTTTATCTACCTGACGTTGCCCAATTTCACTAAATCACGCGCTGAATTGAAGACCCTGCAAGACAAGTGGCTGTATGTGTTTCGTCACCTTGCGGAACTGGACGAAATTCCGCCGGAACTCCCCGAAAGCGTGTTTCACAAACTATTCCAAGTGGCGCAAATTGCGCAGTTCAACCCGCTGGAACGCCAAGCCTACGAAGACAGTTTGAAGCATTACCGCGATTTGAAAAATTCCAACGACACCGCGTGGCAAGAAGGGCTACAGGAAGGTTTGGAAGAAGGCGAGAAAATTGGCATCGAAAAGGGTAAAGCCGAAGGCAGAACCGAAGGCGAACAAATCGGCATGACCAAGGGACTAACGCAAGTCGTCACCGCAATGGCAGCTAAAGGCTTGGAGATTGCCACCATCGCCGAAATGACGGGTTTATCTGCCGCAACCGTGCGTGATTTACTGGCACAATAATGCCATTAATTCAGTGATACCACTGTTCCCAACCTTTTTCGTAATATTGCAGCAGCGGGTGCGTGGCTAATTGGTTGATTTGCGCGTCGACTTTGCTCATATCATTCGGGAAATCAAACAATTGCGGCAACATGGTCGGATTCAGGAAACGGTAATCCAATGCGGCGAGGTGAATGTTTTCAGGGTGTAAGGCTTGGCGTGATGCCATGACGAAACCCCATTCGCCAAAACTGGGCACATGCACATGATACGGCAAAGTCGACCACGTTTCCGGCACTGCGTTCATTTCCCCCGCCTGCTGCAAGGTTGCCGCCACACACCAAAACGCTTGGCGCGAATACAGCGGCGAAGTCGCTTGTGCCGTCATGACACCATCTTGCGCTAAATGCTGTTTCACCAAGGTATAAAATGGCACGCTATACAATTTCGACAAACTGCTATTATTCGGGTCTGGTAAATCAATAAAGATAGCATCAAACAAATCATTACTGTTTTCTAAAAACTTCCACGCGTCTTGGTTAATGAGAGTCACTCGTGCATCGTTTAATGATCCCTTATTCAAAGCGGTTAATAAGGTATTGTGTTTGAATAAATTCGTCACAGTCGGATCAAGATCAACCAAGGTAATCCGTTTCACACTCGCATAACGTAGTATTTCACGAGCTGCCATACCATCACCACCACCCAAAATCAAAATATTTTCAGGATGACGTACCAAACTCATCACTGGATGAATTAAGGTTTCGTGATAACGGTACTCATCAAAACCATCAAACTGCAATGCACCATTAATGTAAAAACGTACCCGATCTTGCCGCTTGGTAATAATTAAACGTTGTTGAAAAGGCGTATCTTGTGCGTGAATGATTTCATCTTGATACAGCCTATTCTCCAGATGCGAAGTGAAATGCGAAGATTGCGCAAAACCACCTAGCAACAATCCTGCTAATAATAAAGTCAATAAGAGGAGTTTTTTTGTACTCGCATGGATTTCCACACGAAATACATACAGTGCCAATAACGCAACTGTAATATTCATAAGTGCCGTGAAAAACCCCGTTTGCAATAAACCCAACTGCGGCACTAATACCAATGGAAACAATAAGGCTGCCAATAATGCGCCGATGTAATCAGCCGTAAACACATTCGACACATTGACTTTCAGCGAAAAATGCTCCTGTAAAATCCGAATAATTAATGGAATTTCAACTCCTAACATTGCACCTTGTAGAAACACCAATAAAAATAGTAACGGTGAATAGTTATCTAAAATAGCAAAAGCAAAAAACAATGCAGGCGCGGAAAAACCTCCCACCAAAGCAATCAATAATTGCAATTTAATAAACTGTAACGGTAACTCCTGCTCAATAAATCGTGACCACCACGCACCAACACCCATTGAGCTCATGAACAAACCAATCACTAGCGAAAACTGATAAACCGAATCACCTAATAAATAACTCGATAACGTTCCTGCCAACAATTCGTAAATCAGCCCGCAAATCGCGATCACAAACGCAGCGGCCAATAAAGCCAATTGCTGTTGGCGTTGTGTATTGGCAATGGATGCAGGCGATACCTCCATCATATTAGCCAATCGCCGCCGCGTAAATCATACCTAGTGCAATGATAACCGCAGCAACGACGATCGCAACAGCCGTATTGTTTTCTTCGACAATTTTCTTTTCTAATGGAAAGGGACGTATCCACTCCAAAACAAAAATAGTCAGGATAAACAACCCCATACCAATCAAGCCATAAACCAGACTGGAAACAATGTGTTCAAAAGTCAACTCAGCCATATCTCACCTTAAACGTTACCATAGAACAATGGTTATTTCCCTGCATCATAACCACCCGAATTAAAACTACCACCATAACTTCCCGAACGTACACTGGCACTTTTCTCGTCGAAATACGTTTCCTCCATACCAATGTTGCGATACGTCAAATACGCCGCAATAACAGTGAGCATGATAAAAATGACTGTTATAAAACGCGCCATTATGCTTCATCCTCCAGTTGCGGCTGCCAACGTCGATATTCAAAATACCAACGTGCTACGGGATAACATAAACTTGCCACACCAGCGATCAGCAATAAGCACAGAAAATAGCGTTTCCCCATAAAACCCTCACGAAGCGTCAGGGTCATAATCCCAGTAGGCAATGTTGTATTAGCACTATCTTCACCAACGCCACCTTCAGGAGTTGCTAACGTCAGGGTATAACGCCCTGCTTCTGGCACTTTAAATAATGCTGTGGCAAAATGACTGCCTTCCGACCAACTTTCTCCGTCTTCGTAACCTTCATAATACGACACCTCTTTGCCAAGCGTATAAATTGCTTTACCGTTATGTTGCAATGTTAGCTCTGCATACAGCCATGCATTATTAATCGAGGTACTCATGTCCAAACGTACTAAATGTTGCGGGTGCGTAATGGTAAATTCGTGCGTTTGTTGAGCCTGCTTTGCTCCTAAGGGTAAAGTTTCCTGAAAAATCACTTTACCAGCAAACCATAGCCAAATAATCAAAACCGCAATCGATGCAATGCCAGCAAAAATCAACCCCACACGACTCACGGCTTTCGTCGCTGTCGCATCATAAGGTTGTGCCGGATGCACATTAACAGGTTCTGGCAGACTTTCTTTTAATTGAAAGGCGTTTTTAATATCCGCTACTGATAAGTACTCACTTAAATACAACTCCGCTTCATCACTATTCTTTTCAGCGGATAATAATAGCGGTGGATTAATAGCTTCTGCTTGTAATACGGTATCACCGACTTTGGCCAACCACGTTAATTCTCCTGCCACATAAGTTATTTCTGCTTCATAACGCTCCCAATACAAAAAACGCTGTTCCCGAAAATAAACAGGGGATTTTGTACTTTGATCCCACATATTCGCGGGTATTAATTCCCGAATACGGCGTGTGAACGTGAAATGCCCCGCTTCGTAACTCAGCCACGCATAACCGTGTGTGGGCGAATACAATAATAAATCCACCCATTCACTATCAGCAAACCACGCAATCATGCCAATAATGGTAAAATCCACACCCTTTAGTTTACCTTGCATTCCCAATTCTAGCGGGCATTCAGGACGATGCTGGTTTTTAAACTGTGCTAATACCGTAAAATCGTGGCGTGCATCCATCACCGCACCACAATATTCGCAGTTCAAGGTTTGAATTTTATGCCCGCCACCATGCAGCTTTAGCGGCGCACCACAAGCGGTACAACGAATACTGCTGACTTTTTCAGTAGGAAGACTGTCATTCATACCGTTACCTTGATTTCAAACGGGTCAATCCAACGCCCATGATAAGCGCGTGGCTCGCCTTGCAGAGGGTATTCAAGCGTGACTAATTCACCATGAACACCAGATAAATGCACATAACCCATGCGTTCGTTGGGCAAAATAGCTTCGGGTAATTCCCCGCGTATTCCCACACATTGAGCTAGATTTTTCTCCGTCACCTGCCACCATTGCGTGAGGCGGCGTAATGGTTTACCGACTTGAATCTCGCGAATATCGGGGAATGGGACTTGCCATTGCATAGGGGTTTCAAAAGCAAAATCGCCTTCATCCACGCTAACCCAACGCCCTTCACCCGCGCTATCCATCACCCACCATTCGTCCCAAAATCCACCCTGATAGCGGTAACGTACCAACCCCACAGGTGTATAAGTTTGCTGCTGGTAAGTAAATGGCACACCCATTTGCAATAGGCTCGGCACTTCGGCCAACACGGATGCTTTCCCTGCCAAACGCACGACTTCATCTTCGAGGAAAATCGTGGAATGACAATGCTCACACACCGTCAATTTGCTGTGGCGAAACTGTTGCGGTAGCGCACTTCCGCATTGTGGACAATTATGCGTGGCGGAAAACATCGTGTGTAAACTTTTTAGTCTTGCCTGAATGAGCGACTACTGTAGCATATTTCCGTTTAATCGTTTATGTTTCAGCCCCATGACTGCATTTGTAAAACCACCCAAAAGCCTGCTACGGCAGGTCGGCAAGGCAATTGTCGAATACAAAATGATCAAGGAAGGCGACCGTATTCTGCTGGGTCTGTCTGGCGGCAAGGATTCGTTGTCGCTGCTGCATATTTTGCACCACTTCCAACGCCACGCGCCGATTGAGTTTGAATTTGGCGCGGTCACTATTGACCCAAACTCTGATGGTTTTGACCCCAAACCCCTCATCCCGTATATGGAAACCTTGGGTATACCCTACTATTTCGTACCCGAGCCAATAGTAGATTTAGCCGAAAAGCACATGGATAATGATTCTTACTGTGCTTTCTGTTCGCGGATGAAACGGGGTTTGATGTATCGCACCGCTCGCGAACACGGGTATAACGTGCTGGCACTAGCACAACACTTGGATGACTTAGCTGAAAGCTTCTTGATGTCCGCCTTTCACGGCGGCAAACTAAAAACCATGAAAGCGCATTATCGGATTGATGCAGGCGATTTGCGTGTCATTCGCCCCCTAGTCACCACGCGCGAACGACAAACGGCTGATTTTGCAAAGGCAGCGGAACTCCCTGTGATTCCAGAAACCTGCCCAATGTGTTTTGATATGCCGACACAACGCTGGCACATGAAACAGTTATTAGCGGGAGAAGAACAACAAAACCCTAATATGTTCAAGAGCTTGCTAACGGCAATGCAACCACTGATTCGGGATGGTCTGGAAAATACCTAGCCTTAGTAATTTTAGGTTTTTTCCGCTCATCGGCTAGACAGTGGCGGGATATTGTATAAAGATACGGTCTCACAACAAACAAGCAGGCATAAGCAAAAGATATGCCACTCACAGTTACCGTATTCTGTAGATTTGAGAGAGTTACCGACTAGATGAGGAGTCTACAATAATGTCCGATGTTAAAATTTATCCGGTTCCTGCTGAGTTCGCTGCACAGGCGAACGTCAATGCTGAGCAATATGCAGCAATGTACCAGCAGTCTGTTGAAGACCCTGATGGCTTCTGGGGAGAGCAAGCTCAACAATACCTGACTTGGAGCAAACCTTGGAGTAAGGTATCGGATTGGAGCTTCGGTGCGGACGACCTGCACATTAATTGGTTCGTTGATGGTGAACTGAACGTTGCTTACAACTGTTTGGACCGCCACTTGGAAACCCGTGGAGACCAAGTTGCTATCATTTGGGAGGGTGATAGCCCGAACGACGACCGCAAAATCACTTACCGTGAATTACACGCTGAAGTATCTAAATTCGCGAACGTGCTGAAAGGCCGTGGAGTGAAAAAAGGCGACCGCGTTTCCATTTACCTGCCAATGATCCCTGAAGCGGCTGTTGCGATGCTGGCGTGTGCGCGTATTGGCGCGGTTCACTCTATCGTATTTGGTGGCTTCTCACCGGATGCATTACGCGACCGTATCAGCGACGCACAATGTGAAGTGGTGATCACTTCTGACCAATCCATGCGCGGCGGCAAAAAAGTCCCATTGAAAACCAATGCAGATAAAGCGATTGAGCAATGCCCAACCGTTCATACCTGTATCGTGGTACAACGTGGCGGCGACCCAGTGAAATGGACCGAAGGCCGTGACATTTGGTATCACGAAGCTGTTGAAGCGGCTGATGCAGAATGCCCAGTTGTACCCACTGGCGCAGACGAGCCACTGTTCATTCTCTACACTTCTGGCTCTACAGGTAAACCTAAAGGTGCATTGCATTGCACTGGCGGCTACTTGCTGCAAGCGGCAATGACTCACAAAACCGTATTTGACTACAAAGACGGCGAAGTTTACTGGTGTACAGCGGACGTGGGCTGGGTAACAGGTCACTCTTACATCGTTTATGGTCCATTGGCGAATGGTGCTACCACGCTGATGTTTGAAGGCATCCCAACTTACCCAGACGCGGGTCGTTTCTGGGATGTGTGCGACAAACACGACGTTTCCATTTTCTACACCGCGCCAACCGCGATCCGTATGCTGATGGGTATGGGCGAAGATTTCGTCAACCGTGCGAAATTAAGCAAACTGCGCCTGTTAGGTACAGTAGGCGAGCCAATCAACCCAGAAGCCTGGGAATGGTACAACCGCGTTGTTGGTCGCAATCGTTGCCCAATCGTGGATACCTGGTGGCAAACTGAAACTGGCGCACACATGTTGACTCCGCTGCCAGGTGCTACCCCACTGAAACCGGGTTCTGCAACTACCCCATTCTTCGGCGTACAACCTGTATTGCTGGACGAAAAAGGTAATGAAGTCGAAGGTAATGGTGTTGAAGGTTTCTTGGCGATTAAAGCTCCGTGGCCTTCCATGATGCGTACCGTTTACGGCGACCACAAACGTTTCTTTGAAACTTACTTCGCCATGTACCCTGGTTACTACTTCACAGGTGACGGTGCTCGCCGTGACGAAGACGGTTACTACTGGATCACAGGCCGTGTGGACGACGTTCTGAACGTTTCTGGCCACCGTTTGGGTACAGCGGAAATCGAATCTGCACTGGTACTGCACCCGAAAGTTGCCGAAGCGGCGGTTGTTGGCTATCCACATGAACTGACAGGCCAAGGTATCTACGCTTACGTCACGCTGATGGCTGGCGAAGAAGGCACTGACGCGTTGAAAAACGAACTGGTCAACTTGGTGCGTAAAGAAATCGGTCCTATTGCCAAAATCAACCTGATCCAATGGGCACCGGGCTTACCGAAAACCCGTTCTGGTAAAATCATGCGCCGTATTTTGCGTAAGATTGCTGCCAACGAAGTGGACGGTTTGGGCGATACTTCCACATTGGCAGATCCAAGCGTTGTCGACAACTTAATCGACTGGCGCGAAAACCGTTAAGATTTAACCATCTTGAAGGTTGAAAAAGGGCGCAACAATGCGCCCTTTTTTATTTATTGCTATACACTGCGAATGCCGCTAACGTAATGCATCATAATAATTAGTAGCCTGCATTCCATGACTGCCTTACCACTAACACTGCCAAATCAGACCATTACGGTGCGAGCTTTGCTGCTCGGTAGCCGCATTGATACCAAACATTTCCGTGCCGACGAAACCGTGGCAATTAATCCGCTCACCCTTGCTATCCCAGGTGGAGGTTATGCGGTGTTGTTTCGTTACGGCGTGGTGGTGCTGTTTAATATGCGCAATGATCAAGAAGCAAGCTTCCTAGAACGCTTATTGCCACTGACAGGTGATCCACGCACTTGGCCAGATGATGAAAAACTCACGCTACGCATTGACCCTAATGCGCGGGAAGGCATTGATGCCAGTGGGCACTTATGGCTGCACGATGCCGCAATTCAACGCCTGCAATTAGTGGCTGAGATTCTCGCGCGTAGTGAAGTGCTTTCCGATGACGAAGCGCGAGTAGCGAAAACGTTCGAGCAGATTGAACCGTTAGCACAAAATTTACGCAAAGGGCGCAGCGGTCAGAAAATGAAGGAGTTATTGCAGTACATCGGGGATTCTTTGCTCAGCCAACAGCGCATGGTAGGACGTGCCGAAGTCGCAGACAAACCCGACCTATTGTGGGAACGCCCTGAACTGGAAGGCTTGTACTTGCAACTAGAAGACGAATTTGAACTACGCGAGCGGCATTTGGCACTCGAACGCAAACTGCAAGTCATTTCCAATACCGCTGAAACGTTATTGGATTTGTTGCAAACACAACGCAGTCACCGTGTTGAATGGTACATCGTGATTCTGATTGTGGTCGAAATCGGCTTGACACTCTACGAGTTATTTTTCCGCAGTGGGCACGGTTGAAGGCGCAGCTAATGGTGTTTGTACCGGATCAGCGTACAATTCCAAAAACTTCCCAGGTGTGTCGCCAAAAATTTGTGCCAATAATGCCGTCGAAGTTGCCCGCACGGATTCGCGACTTAACGTGCGTGGTGCATAAAGCATTTCCTGTACAAAACTTTGATTTACATACAGAACATCGTCAGGATTTGCAGTAAAAGCACTGCGTGATGTAATCCGTGCAATGCGCCCTAGATTAACCCCACGCCCATCATCCAACACCACTAAATGTGGGCACAGTTGCCGATACGGGTCGGGTTTTGGGTAATCCACAATCGCCAACAAGGTCAACGGCTTGGCAGAAAATTTAACTCCTGCATTAATCTCAGTTTCGTTAATTTCGACTATATAAATAGGTTGCCCGACCAGATTTCGTAATACTTCGACCTGTCGGTGATACGCAGCAGGTGGCCATAAATCGTGCGTTTGCGTCATGGTTGTGGTCTTAAGTTTTGTTGATCGAATGTTCAATTCACAGAAAGCTTGCCATGCTAGGATAAGCTTTTGTACCCCATAGAGCCAATGTTATGACACAGGATGTACGTCTCGAACAATTAACACAATGGGTAAATAGTTTGCCCGATTGGGAACACGCAATTTTAGAACCTGCTTCGGCAGATGCGAGTTTCCGGCGTTATTTTCGCGCTCGCGGCACGGAAAGTAAGACCGCCATTTGCATGGATGCCCCCCCCGACAAAGAAGATGTGCGCCCTTTTGTGGACATTACGCGCCGAATGCTGGAAACTGGGGTACACGTTCCGCAATTACTTGCCCAAAATCTCCTCGATGGTTTTTTATTGTTGGAAGACCTTGGTAGCACGCATTTCCTGAGCCAATTGCACCCGCAATCTGTGAATGATTTATACATGGATGCAATGGAGGCCTTAATTAGTATCCAAAAAACCGATTGCACTGACCTACCCGTTTACAATGAACAACGCTTAATGGCGGAAATGGCATTAATGCCAGAATGGTTCTTGAAAACGCACTTGGGCTATCGCGACCATGAACTACCTCACGATTTATTGCAGCAAACGTTTGAGGCATTAGTCGAATCCGCACTAGAACAGCCTCAAGTGTTTGTGCATCGTGATTATCACTCACGCAATCTCATGATTACCACAGAAAATAACCCCGGAGTCATTGATTACCAAGATGCCGTTTTGGGTCCTGCAACTTACGACTTGGTATCTTTGCTGCGTGATTGTTATGTAGTGTGGCCCAATAGCCAAGTGGAAACGTGGGTGGATCGTTTCCGTTGTGAAGCCATTACGATGGGTAATTTACCACCTGTCACCCAACCTACTTTCCAACGCTGGTTCGACTTAATGGGCTTGCAACGCCACATTAAAGTGTTGGGGATTTTTGCCCGTTTGAATCACCGCGATGGTAAACCAAACTATTTGAACGATTTGCCCCTAACCTTAAGCTATGTATTGGAAGTTGGCTCACGCTACCATGAAACGGGCGCGTTAGTGGAATGGATGCGTAGCGAAGGCATTCCGCAACGCATTGGCACTGTGTATATTCCGCACTAAGTTTAATCAGGGAATAACCACTTGAAAGCCATGATTCTCGCCGCCGGATTAGGCACACGCATGCGTCCACTCACCGATCATACCCCCAAACCGCTATTAATGGCAGGTGGTAAACCATTGATTGTGTGGCACATTGAAAAACTAGCACACGCTGGTTTTAGTGACATTGTGATTAATCTGGCGTGGTTGGGCTGGAAAATTCCCGAAGCCTTAGGCGATGGCTCACAATGGCGTGTCCGCCTGCATTATTCTGACGAACAACAAGAAGGCGCGTTAGAAACCGCAGGCGGCATTATCAAGGCTCTACCCTTATTGGGGAATGCGCCATTTCTGGTGCTAAATGGCGATGTATGGTGTGATTACCCGTGCTTACCCCGCACATTACCACCACACACGTTAGCCCACTTAGTTTTAGTGAATAACCCCACGCACCACCCCACTGGGGATTTCGCTTTGGATAAACAAGGGCTTGTACTGGATAAAAATGTCGAAACGACTTTGCCACCCTACACTTTCAGCGGCATAGGGTATTATCACCCTACCCTGTTTGCCGATTTACCGTATGGCAAGCAAGCACTCGCACCGCTATTGCGTCAGGCAATGCTAACTGGGCAAGTTAGTGGGGAATATTTCGGCGGGGATTGGCGCGACATTGGCACACCCGAACGTCTCGCCGAGCTGGATCAAGCATTAAAGGCGCGGCAGGTTTAACCCTACCGCACCACTACGCTTATTCACCTCTTAGTTGGGGTGAACGTATTCGTAAGGATCATCACGATAACCACCTTCCACACCTTTTACCACGACGGCTACCGCGTCGTGCGCGTGCAGGCTTTCCATGTGATTGACACGCACCCAGAAATCACGCAAGGAAATATCATCGCTTAACGCCGTTTTCAGGCGACGCGCTGCATCTTCACAGAACATAAGGTTTGCCGCATTCAAACGCGCAAATTCTTGTTCGTCTTCGCGTTTCACCGTGGCTTGCACGGGTGTTTGCAGGGCATTTTCAATGCGATCAATCAGGCTGGTAATCGGTAAATGACGGCTTTTTTCCGCCAATTTGACCTTGATTTGCGCAATACTGCGTTGGCTGTGCGGAGTTGCACGAATCCCTTGCGTCGTACCTAACCATTCGTAGACGGCTTGTGCATCCACACTGCTGGTATTTTCACCGAAAGTTTCGCGGAAACCGTCCTGAATCAACTGGCGTGCTAACGCTGCTGAACACGGGCAAGTTGATGAATACGGTACTTCGACACCAATTTCGGTATCAATCACACCATTGCGCAAGGTAGCAGCAACTTTAACGGGGTAGTTTTTCCATCCGCTGTTTTGACTTAATAACGAGTGACGACGCTCAAAGTAATCAAAGCGGCATTCCAAGTACGCCGCATCACTTAGACCGATGTGCGAATCAACAAACTGACCAATGGTTTGGCGTAAAACATCGGGGGTTAATTCATTCATACCCAACACATTATCTAACGCTAAATACAAGCGCGACATGTGAATGCCTTTGCTATTGGGGTCGGTTAGATTAACGTAGGCTTGAACCCGCGCCAAGGTTTGGGTTTTCCCGCCATCAGCATTTGGTAAGAAAATCGGCAACTCAATTTGGCTCATGCCAACCCAGTTGAGTGTACCTTTTGGCCCTGCATGTGGCTGCTTGGCAACATCCGGCATTGTTGTTGTGCAGGGCAGTTCTTTGCAGGCGGCAGTCGAAATCATGTGCAATTCCTCTTAATCGGGCATTAGTATGTGGGGTCACAGTAGCAAAAGCACAAGGGACTCGACAATTTACCCATGTATCTGCAACGTTTTAAGCACAATACCTACAGCGTTTTGCGTTGTACATGGAAATAACCCAGCAGTGAATGATAAATCGGCCAGATCACTAAACTACTCGCCAACGATGCCCAATAGAGCCAACCACCCGTCGAACCACTGGTAACACGTTGTACCCACAAATTAACCAGCATATATAGCCCTAGAATGACAAACAAGAGCGCGAATTGCTGAAAGAATGCCTGTGCTGTCATGCGCAATCCCAGTCGCACAGAAAAATACGCCACCAGCAAGAAACCTAAAGCATGTTGCCCCATGAGCGAGCCAAACATGGTATCAATAATCAAACCGACCAAAAAAGCCAATAATAGGCTCAGACGATCCTGAATCACTAAAGCCCAATGCACTAAGGTTAAAGCAATCCATTCTGGTCGCCACACATCAGCTTTTGCATCCAAAGGCATAACCGTTAAGGCAATCGCAATCAATAAAGTGACCAGTACAGCCCCAGGGAAACGCGGGTCTTTAGTTGGCATGGTCTGGCTTCTCGCGAGTAGAGGTTGACTTAGAATGCTTGGATTTTGCGGGTGTATCACCTGCGGTATCGCCACCTGTGGTGGCAGGTGCAGTTTGTGCTTGGTCGGTATCAGGCGTTTTCTTCCATACCAATAACACTTCCCGCACAGATTCATAATCCACTAGCGGGGCTGCCTTAACCGTAATAAACGGATCGCCCTGCTTAAATTCAACACCATTGGGAATGACTTTCGCCACGGGGAAATCCGCTGGAAACAAACCGCCCAATCCTGAAGAGACAAAAATGTCGCCTTCTTTGACTTGGCTATTGGCAGGCAAGTTACGCAATTCCAACGGCATCCCACGTCCTAAACCACTGGCTAGTGCGCGTTCGCCTGTGCGTTGATTGCGCACTGGGATCGTGTGTTCACGATCAATCAACTGCATGACGGTGGCTTGTACCGGAGTCACATACAATACTTGACCGTAGATATGATTACCCGACAACACGACTTGTTTTTCAGTCACGCCATCGCGAGTGCCTTTGTCCAGCGTCACCAAACCGCCCGCCCGTTCGCTCACCACGTCCAGCACTTCAGCCATCGAAAACGAATAGCCTTCGCGTGGCATCCCATTGAGAACGTGACGCAACCGTTCGTTTTCCTGTTCGATAGAGGCCATATTTTGCTGTTGTGCAGCATAAAGCTGAACCTGTTGCTGCAACGCTGAGTTTTCTGTGACCAAAATGTACTGATCCGCAACAAACTCAGAAACCTTACGATAAATTCGCACGGGAAAATCCACCGCATACAACAGTGGATACGCCACCATATTGGAAGCTATACGAATCGCTGACAACGCCTGCGGATTACGGTTATCGACGGCCATTAGTGTTAGTGCGCACAGCACCAGCACCATGAACCGGAATGAAAACCCCGGCGTAGAATGGTAGTTGATGTCGTTAATAACCGTCTCCGCTTTCGTTGTTATCTAGTGCTATAAAAATAAACTTGGCAATTAGTCAGTTGCAAGGAAGTTCACGCCTTCTTCTTCCATGATTTCCAGAATTTTGCCACCACCACGCGCTACACATGTCAGCGGATCATCCGCAATTACCACTGGAATGCCTGTTTCTTCCATCAATAGACGGTCAAAGTCACGCAGCAATGCACCACCACCTGTCAAGACGATCCCGCGATCAGCCACATCAGCCGCTAACTCTGGCGGGGTTTGTTCCAATGCTGTTTTAACCGCGCTAACAATACCAAACAGCGGTTCTTGCAACGCTTCGAGAATTTCATTGCTTGTCAACGTAAAACTACGCGGTACGCCTTCGGAAAGGTTACGCCCTTTGACTTCAATTTCGAGTAGCTCTTTGCCCGGATAAGCCGAACCGATTTCAAACTTAATGCGTTCAGCAGTCGCCTCACCAATCAACATGCCGTAGTTACGACGAACATAGCTAATAATCGCATCGTCTAAACGGTCGCCGCCAATGCGCACAGAAGCCGAGTAAACAATGCCACGCAACGACATAATCGCAACTTCGGATGTACCACCACCGATATCCAATACCATTGAACCGACAGCTTCATCCACAGGAATGCCAGCACCGATTGCTGCCGCCATTGGCTCTTCAATCAGATAAACCTTGCGAGCACCTGCACCCAAGGCGGAATCTTTAATTGCACGGCGTTCAACTTGAGTCGCACCACATGGCACACAGATCACCACACGCGGGCTAGGGCGTAACACACGTCCGGCATCCACTTTACGGATAAAGTGTTGCAACATTTTTTCGGTGTAGGTGAAATCCGCGATTACGCCATCTTTCATAGGGCGAATTGCCGTAATATTTTCGGGGGTACGTCCCAACATTTTTTTGGCTTCGATACCAACCGCTTCAATGGATTTAGGGCCACCGGGACCACGATCCTGACGAATTGCCACGACAGAAGGCTCATCAAGGACGATACCTTTGCCACGCATATAAATCAGGGTATTCGCTGTGCCCAGGTCGATGGAAATATCATTAGAAAACAAACCTGAAAGGGCTTTGAACATAATCTAGTTAATCCGGCTTAAGCTTAAAAAATGGAGTACCTGAACACATCCTGTGGTTGTCATTATTTCCAAGCACAGACCACCCGTGGACGGCCCCAAAAAGAACGTGCTAAATGTAGCAATCGCGAATACTTTGGGCAAGCCAACTTGTGTGATAAGTTCACATTTAGACAGAATGAACGCCTTTCTATCGAATTAATTGGCATTAAAGTTACCATTATAACACAGTAAGATTAACGATGAATGATTTATCGACAGACAAATTAAGAAAATTTATGCTTGATCGCTCGCATGTTCGGGGCGAATGGGTGCATTTAGATGACACATGGCAAGAACTGCTAACACGAGCGGATTATCCACCACTTGTGCGCCAAGTTCTAGGCGAAGCTTTGACCGCTGCTGTACTATTATCGGCGACGATCAAGCACGATGGCACGCTGATTCTGCAAATTCGTGGCACAGGTCCTATTCACCTGTTAGTGGTGCAAGCCACTGCCGAAGGCACTGTACGCGGCCTAGCACAATGGAATGCCGAGGCATCGCATTACACCCTGCCTGATTTATTCGGTGATGCGCAAATGGCGATCACTTTAGAATCAAAAAATACTGGGGAACGCTATCAAAGTTTAATTCCATTAGAGGGGGATTCACTCGCCCAAGCATTGGAAAACTACTTTGTACGTTCAGAGCAATTAGCCACTCGCTTGTGGTTAAGCAGCAATGCTTTTGCGACGGCAGGCCTGTTATTACAACGTTTGCCACAAGAACACACCAGTGATGAAGATTGGCAACGCGCCACTACGTTATTGGATACTTTAACAACGGAGGAGTTAATGCAATTAGCCCCCGAACAGTTGTTATATCGCCTATTCCATGAAGAAGAACCATGCTTGTTTGATGCAAAAGCGATTCGATTCTATTGTGGGTGCAGCCGCGAGCGCATCCAAAATGTCTTGCAATCGTTAGGCGAAACGGAAGTCCAAGCCATTCTCGCAGAACGCAATACAATTGATGTGGTGTGCGAGTTTTGTAATGCGCATTACTGTTTCGATTCAATTGACGCTCAGCAGTTATTTAAGCCGACGATGCCAGCCAGTGATACACTGCATTAACTTTATAACAAGCGGTTATGGGAATTAACATGCGCGTTTTGATCGTTTACGCTCACCCGAATCCAAGTAGTTTTAATCACGCGATACTAGAACATTGTAGCCTTGGCTTACAGGAAGCCGGACACGATGTCCGAGTAAAAGATTTGTATGCTGAAAATTTTGACCCCGTGCTGCGTGCTGACGAGTTAGCCGCGTTACAATCTGGTCAAATTCCAGACAAAATTCGCCACGAACAAGAAGCTCTGTTGTGGGCAGAAGGTTTGATCTTTATCTACCCACTGTGGTGGTATAGCTGTCCGGCCATTCTCAAAGGTTGGTTTGACCATGTTCTAACCAATGGTGTGGCGTATGCCTACACTAACAAAGGTTTGCAGGGTTTGCTCAAACATCAACGTGCAGTGGTTCTCATGACTGCTGGTAGTTCGGAAACCTTCTTCCAGAAAAATGATGCGGTACAACTGATTCAACGCCCAATTACCGAAGGAACATTGGCTTTTTGCGGCATTGAAGATGTGTACCACCGCACATTTTACGGCGTTCCCGGCTCTAGTGAGGAAACGCGAGCGCAAATCCTGAATGAAGTAGCAGAATTAGGACGACAATTCGCATGTTAGATAATGCTTTGTTGAATTACCGGATTTTTGGCGATTTACAGCAAAATCCCCATCCTCCATTGGTTGTGTTGCACGGCTTATTGGGGTCATTGGAAAACTGGTACACCTTTGCACGCTCTCAAGAAAGTAAACGCGCAGTCATCGCCATTGATTTACGCAACCACGGCAATTCCCCACATGTAACGGGCATGACGTATCGAGAAATGGCGGATGATATAGTCACGGTATTGGATGCGCTGCACCTCACACAATGCCAACTGATTGGGCATTCGATGGGCGGTAAAGTCGCTATGACACTGGCATTATGTTATCCAGCCTTGGTTGAACGTTTGGTTGTGGTGGATATTGCACCGAAAGTATACCCGCCGCGTCACCAAGCATTAATCCAAAGCATGGTGACAATGCCGCTGCATGAGCTGCAAAGCCGTAAACAGGCGGACGAATGGCTAAGCAATTCGGTAAAACAAGCGTTTGAACGCGGTTTCTTGCTGAAGAACTTAGGGAGAAGTAGCAATGGGGCATTTTACTGGCAATGTCATTTGCAGGAAATTGCGCGGAATTATCTGAAAATCACCAGTTTCCCGAGCTTAAGCAGCACCTTTAATGCACCAAGTTTGTTTATTCGTGGTGCGCAATCGGATTATGTACAAGACGCGGATATTGACACGATTCACCGCTATTTTCCCTATGCACAACTGCAAACCATCGCGGCGGCAGGGCATTTACCACATGTGCAAACGCCTACCGAATTTACGGCTTTGGTCGAAGACTTCCTAGCGTGAGCTACACCAACATGCGGCGGTAAGTGTTGACGCGATTCGACCAACCTGCCAGCCAACGTCGTTCGTTATTGGCTGGCGGGGAATTGCGCACCCGTCGTTCCAACACCCGCATAGCCGCGTCAGCAAATTCGTGTAAGGCTTGTTGCCCCGGCTGGATGGGGCGCATTTCTTCCAGAACTTGTAATAACCCCCAGTTTTGCCCATTGTAACCACCGCTGCGATTTAAACCTTCACCTTTGAAATTGGTATAATCAATCAGCGCGTACCAACCACCAGGCGTATTGGCGACGGCGTTGAGGTTGTTACTAACACGCCCACGCAAATTAGCGGGTGCAGCATCGACCAGTTTTGGCATGGCACGACGGGTACGATCCACAATGTATTGCACTTGCAATAGGCGGGTTTGATAGAGGAAATTTTGTAGCTCTTGCACTTGTGGCGTGCCCTTCGCTTGCATCAGTTGCGCTTTGGTTTGCCACGGTGCACCATTGTAACTGGCCTGCATAGCCCACCCAGGAACGGGCGCACCCTTTGCCTGTAAGTAATGCAACAAGTCAGGGAATGTATTACCAAACCGTGCCGAACGTCCGGCAGGATACCAAGTGAAATGCCCGATCCCCATGGACGCAAAATCTTCGCCATCATTCCAGTGCACAAGGTTATTCGGATTACCGCCACCTTCGTTTTTGAAAATTTGATCACCAATGGCTTGCAATTCTGCCATTGACAAATTGGGCATATCACTAGCAGATGCAGAACCCATCGACTGGCCGCCATAATTTGGCATATTCTGCGCAGCAGGATTCACGGCATAATTGGGTGGCGGCTGACGAACCTGTGAAGGGGTATGACGCACACTCTGAGAACTGGGGCTACACGCTGATAAACCTAATCCTGCCAAGGCAGCAAACGCTACGACAGCTGTTGCTTTCATGATTTTAAAGCCCTCTTATTGTTATTATTTTATCCGGCTGCTTATAGAGAATCAGTTTTTGTGTTGTTTCCGAGAAAAATACAAAACAAACTGTGTCGCTGCCTAGTTTTATCCGATAAACGACACAGTTAGCCTCAGCTTGATGATTTTTATAACAAATTACACACCGGGATAGCGGTAAGTATTGATACGATTTGACCAGCCTGCCAACCAACGCGCCTCGTTCCGCGCGGGTGGCGAATTGCGTACCCGTCGTTCTAGTACTCGAGTTGCAGCATTGGCAAATTCATGCAAGGCCTGCTGCCCCGGTGCTGAAGGATTCATGTCTTCCAATACTTGTAATAGACCCCAGTTTTGCCCTTTATATCCACCGTTGCGGTTTAGACCTTCCCCCTTAAAATTCACATAATCCACCAACACATACCACCCTCCTGGTGTATTGGCTACCGCATTTAAGTTCTGTGCTACCCGTGCTCGCAAAGGCATAGGTGAAGCTTCTACCAATTGCGGCATGGCACGTTGTGCCCGATCCACGATATAGGCCGCTTGCAGCATTCGCGTTTGGTAGAGTAAGTTTTGTAACTCCTGCACTTGTCCTGTTTGCTTGGCGTACATTAATTCCGCTTTGTTATTCCACGGCGCACCTTGATAGCGTGCTTGTTGCAACCACACTGGCAATTGCACACCATTAGACTGTAAGTGGGTCAACAAATCGGGGAATGTGTTACCAAACCGTGCCGAACGTCCAGCAGGATACCAAGTGAAATGACCAACGCCCATCGAAGCAAAATCTTCACCATCATTCCAGTGCACTAGATTGTTTACATTTCCACCACCTTCGTTCTGGAAAATCTTATCTGCAATCAAACGTAATTCACCCGCAGAAATGCTTGGTGCAGAACGCACCGGACGATTGACATTAACGTTTGGACGGTTAGTGACTGTTTTTTTGGTATTTTTCACATTCTTTTTTGTGTCTGGCTTTTCCTTTGAATCTGAAAAAAGCCCCGTTTCATCATCGTGTTTGACGGTTTGTGTTGTCTGGCTACACCCCACTGTCCCTAATGCTAATACTAGCGATACCATGACTCCTGCACGCACCTGCATACCCCAAAACCCCTTGGATTTCCCGCCCAAAAAAGACTCAAATAAGTGTGCATTAAATATACCAAAAACCCTGTCTATATGCTTAATCGGTGAAAAAACTTTAGCCATAAAAAAAGCCTAGCAAACTAGGCTTTTTACGCACGAGCATTTATTTCAGTTTATTACTTAAGAAAAACTTGTTTATAGGAAACATACATACTGGTAAACATCCACGGCATAACAACCAACAAACCAATGAAAAATGCCAATGCTCCCAGCAACATTAAGACAAATAACGCCAACCAGTAGACCAATAATGGCAAAGGATTACGCAAACACC
>CAZTUZ010000013.1:4529-29059 GCA_964617055.1 uncultured Thiothrix sp. | reverse complement strand
GGTCATCTTGCTCTTGTTATTACCAACGCTATTGCAGCAATTGTGGGGAGTCATCCAACACATGGCTGCACATAAGCAGCATTATCAATGGTTGTTGGTTGGGGCGGGGTTGTATGGGGTGCTATGGTTTCTAGGATTGCGCCACAGTCTCATGATGCGCTGGTTTAGCACGTTGGAACACGAACTAACGCACGCTCTGGTGGCGATTTTGACGCTGAATCGTGTCACGGGTCTAAATGCTACGCATAATGGCGGAGTCATGCAGTTTCATGGCTTTGGGAATTGGCTAATTACGCTCGCACCGTATTTTATCCCCACCTTGAGTTTGGTGATTCTCGGTTTAATGAATCTGGCAAAAGCCACTTATTACCCAACACTATTTGCTGTTATGGGCTTTAGCATGGCATACCACTTACAATCAACATGGCATGAACTGCACGATCAGCAACCCGATTTAAAACAAGCAGGTTGGCTATTCTGCTGGTTATTTTTACCTGCGGCGAATGTTTTCATGGCATTGTTATTATTAACCGCGCTACCTAATGATGCACTAACGTGGGCAAAAACCCAAAGCAGTTTGGGGGATGCGTTAAGTCATTGGCAAGCCGTTTTACTTTCCAGAGAGTTGTAAGTAAGGCATGACATACGCATTCCACGGAGCTGGGTTAGGGTTACGCCGTGAGCATTTAGTTGATTTTCTTCAACACATTCCCGCGTGTATCAACTTTTTGGAAGTTGCACCTGAAAATTGGTTACGCACCGACCCACACAGCCGCACACAACTACGCACACTAACCGAACAATTACCCGTGGTTTGTCACGGCTTGTCATTATCTTTGGGCGGTTTACACCCGTTGAATGTGGAATTATTACACTCCATTAAAACGTTTATGCATGAACATTCCATACCGCTATATACCGAGCATTTGGCATGGTGTTCTGATCACGGGCAATTATACGACTTATTACCCCTCCCTTTTACCGATGATGCTATTAAACACATTGTTAAACGTATTCAACAAGCACAAGATATATTAGAAACACGCATTGCAATTGAAAATACTTCGTTTTATGTGCAAGCTCCTATTAATGAAATGGAGGAAGCCACATTTATTCAAACCATTTTAACGGAGGCGGATTGTTGGCTGCATTTGGATGTGAACAATGTCTATGTAAATAGTGTGAATCACGCTTATGATCCTTACACTTTTTTACAGCAATTACCCAAAGAGCGTATTGTATATTTACACACAGCAGGTCATTATCAACAAACCCCCGATTTATTAATTGATACACACGGGGAAGCAGTCATTGATCCGGTATGGGATTTGCTGGATTTTACCTACCAGTATTGCGGCGTATTACCCACTTTATTAGAACGTGATTTTAATATTCCACCGTTGGAAACGCTATTACCCGAAGTCGAACGCATTGCCGCATTGCAGAGGCAATACACTTGAATACTACCGAACGGTATCAACGCGCTTTCGCCGCCCATTTGCGTGACCCCACCCAAAACCCGATACCAAACGGCGTGAATCCTACCCGTATGAACCTCTATGTCGACTTATTGTTTAATAACGTGAATGACTTTTTGCAGCGACATTTACCGATCACCCATAGCCTTCTCGATACGAATACATGGCATGATTTGATTCGCCAGTTTTATGCACAACATGCCTGTCAGTCACCGTACTTGCGTGACATTTCTGGTGAGTTCGTGCAATGGCTTTCCCTCCAGTTTGCCACGCTTGATGTGGCCATCAACCACCCATATTTGTTGGAACTGGTGCATTTTGAATGGGTGGAAATAGCCCTACTGCTGGACGATAACAATGTCACATGGCAACCCGATTTTGTCGTACAAGCCGCGCTGGACGCAAAAATATTACTGAACCCTGTCATGGTGCTGCAAAGTTACCAGTATCCCGTGCATAACATCACAACAGATTGGCAACCTAATACCCCTGAACCCACGTTTTTATTGCGCTTACGCGCCCCCACACTGCACATCACCACGATTACCTTGAATGCCATCACCGCACGCTTGCTAGAACATTTACAAACGTCGTTCAGCCTACGCCACGCCATCACCTTGATTGCGCAAGAAATACACCACCCAAATCCATCGCAACTCCAACAATTTGGTTTACAATTACTAACGCAACTCCATGCCCAACACGCGATTGTTGGCTTATTAAAGCGTCCTTGAGTGTAGTGAAACCGTGAAACAACTGTTATACCGTCCAATAGCGACTCTCGCTATCGTCATGTGTGCCAGCCATATTCTGTTTGGTTGTGCTGCGACCACGCCGAATACCGCCTCCGACACCAAAAGTGTTAAACAAATTGCCGATGAAGCCATGAAAAGCAAAGGCAAGCTCACTAAAGAGCAAATTAACGCCCTCATTGTGACCAACGCCAAATGCACACCGCACGACAAATAGTAAGCTAGTCACCCCGAATCATGCGGAGCATTCAGCTTACTATTTATGCGTAGCCCTCAGCACACCCTTGCGCGTTCGGCAACCTTCACCGGACGCGGCTTACACACAGGCAAAATAACCCATGTCACATTACACCCTGCCCCGATTGACCATGGGATTATCTTTCGTAAATGCGACCCAAACGGTACGGAACTAGCGCGTATTCCCGCCCTGTGGCACCAAGTACACGACATGCCACTCTGCACTTGCATTGCTCAAGGTAAATGGTTTATCCGCACGGTTGAACACTTACTAGCGGCCTTGTATGCCTTCCAAATCGACAACGCGCTGATTGACGTGATAGGCGATGAAATACCCATTTTTGATGGCAGTGCAACAGCGTTTGTCCAAGCCATTCAACAAACCGGGGTGAGTGTGCAAACTGCACCACGCCGTTACATACAGATTCTCAAAACCTTGGAATACGCCGAAGGCAACAAACGCATTACTATCGAACCGCATGACACTTTCCATGTTGATGTCACCATCGCCTTGCGTGACATTGGTGTACTGAATTGGCAAGGGGATATTACCCCCGCGATTATTCGCCAAGAATTGGCATTTGCCCGCACATTTGGACGACTAGCCACAGGGCTAATTGCCCAGTTTGCCTCATTGTTTCGTAAAGTACCTGTCGGCTTGGGGGCGCATCCTGGTAGTGTGATTTTATTGTGGGGGAACAAAGGCATTACACGCGGCGGCTTACGCGCCCCCGACGAATATGTACGTCATCGTGTTATTGATTTGATTGGCGACATGTGCCTTGCGGGGTATCCACTACAAGCAAAAATCACGACCTACAGCACGGCACACCGCTTGAATCATCGCCTACTGGATAAGGTTTTTGCTGATCCTGAGGCATGGCGTTGGGCATAATGTCCACCGCGTTTACAGCTCATATACATCTGCATAGACCCAGCGCGTGCATCCATGTAGCATAAACGCCGATTTAATTCAGCAACACAAACGCATAAACAACCGGAAATCAGGAGTGTACGCATGGCGGGTGGAAGCCTTTTAGCCTTACTTGATGACATCACCACCATATTGGACGATGTATCCCTCATGACCAAAGTCGCGGCAAAAAAAACCGCTGGCGTACTGGGTGATGATCTTGCTCTGAACGCAGAACAGGTCGCAGGTGTACAAGCAGCACGCGAATTACCCGTGGTCTGGGCGGTTGCCAAAGGTTCATTCATCAACAAGTTAATCCTTGTACCTGCTGCTTTGATCATTAGCTTAGTCTCCCCTGCTTTGATCACCCCGCTGCTCATGATTGGGGGCGCGTACTTGTGCTTTGAAGGCTTTGAAAAGCTTGCTCACAAATTTCTTCACAGCCATCACGAAGACGCGACAGAACAAGCGCAAGTAGTGGAGGCGTTACACGACCCGAATGTGGACATGGTGGAATTTGAAAAGGAAAAAATCAAAGGCGCGATTCGTACTGACTTTGTCCTTTCCGCCGAAATCATTGTCATTGCCTTGGGTGTGGTGGAAAAAATGCCATTCCTACAACAAGTGCTAGTACTCTCAGCCATTGCCATTATTATGACGGTTGGTGTGTACGGCTTGGTCGCGGGGATCGTCAAACTGGATGATCTGGGTTTCCACCTACTCAAAGACAAAGCATCAGCACTCAAACAAGCGGTTGGGCGCGGTATCTTGGGATTCGCCCCGTGGTTAATGAAAGCCTTATCCGTGGTCGGTACAGCCGCAATGTTTTTAGTCGGTGGTGGCATTCTGATGCACGGCATCCCGCACGGGCACGCATTTATTGAACATGCCGAACAGCTCGTTCACTCAATCGCTGGGATTGGTGGCATTCTCGCAGCGATTACCCCCACGCTGCTCAACGGCTTATTCGGTGTATTGGCAGGTGCGCTTGTTCTCGTTGCCGTCAACGGCGTTACACGCCTGAAAAATACTGTCAGCAAATAATCCTACAATTGCTTTAACAAACCTCGAAGCTGACGAATCGCCATCGTATGGTTGGCTTCGGGGTCATAACACAAGCCTTCATAAACACGGGTAAACGTTTGAATCACTTCCGCCTGTTTGGGCAAAGCCGCCGCTGCTTGCTGTGCAAACACGCTAGGAACTTGCCCTTGCGCTCGCGTTACCCCACGCTTTGCCAAAATCGCACAAAAGCGACGATACAATTGATGTTCCAAGGCTTCCCGTTCGCGCCGCCGCGCCAACCCCAGCGACAATGCCCAAAACAAAGCAATCAACGCGAATAAACCGCCCACCAATAACACCAACCGCACTAGGCTGAATTGCCCCAATAAACGCGCAAAGAAATCGCGCTGCATATCACTGTCATAACCCAATACCCAACGCTGCCAGCCGTATTGCACGGTATCGAATTGCTGTTGCACTTTATTCAACCACGCCACATTGCGCGTACTAAAACGCTGATTCGCAAGGAATGTCCCTTCCGTTTTCACCGCTGCTTCCAAGCCCTGTTCGGCACGTTCGGGCGCAATCGCCAGTGTAGGATCAATCTGCACCCAACCTTTGCCCGCCAACCACACTTCTGCCCACGCATGAGCATCGTATTGATGCACGCTTAAATATTGCCCTTTGTCATTCCATTCGCCACCTTGATAGCCGATCACCACCCGCGCCGGAATCCCCGCCGCCCGCATTAAATACACAAAACTGCCTGCGTAATGGGCGCAAAAACCGCGTTGTTGGTCGAATAAAAACGCATCAATGGTATTGCTATCCCCCATGTTCGGCGGACGTAAAGTGTAAGCGAATTGCTGCTGACGAAACCGCTGCAACACCGCATCAACGTAAGCTGATTCCGAGGTCGCTTGCTGGCGTAATTGTTGGGCTAAAGCGCGGCTACGCGCATCCCCTTCCACAGGTAATTGCAACGCGAGTTGGCGCATGGCGGGGGATAATTGCGTATCACGAATCGCATCGGGATAACTCACCACTTTCAATAATAACGGAGCTTGTAAATCCTGATTCGCCATGAGGCGATAATCCGCGCCGAAAATCACATCCCCTTGCGCTTGTACGGGCGGTGTCAGGGTAAATAACCACGGCTGTCCGGTTTTTTCGTACACCGCTTCGTATTCCAGCGGCAAACCTTTGATCTGTAGCTGATCACGATTAAACGCATACAAATGCGTGAGTTGATTTTTCAATTCCCACGTTTCGTAAGACTGGGCGAATTGCTGCCACGTTTTGCCATCGAAGTAATTCAACACCAAACCGCGCCAATACAATTGATTTTGTGGCGGACGCGCCCCTTTGAACGTCACGCGAAACGCCAGTTCATCCGATTGGCTCAAGCTCTCAATATCACCAGGCGCCATGTGGTCGCTAATCCCCGTTTTGCTTTGCCCTGTAGCTAACGGTAGCGTCCATAACGGTTGGAAGCGCGGCGCGAAAATAAACAATAACACCATGAGCGGTAAACATTGCAGCAGCATAAACACCGCCAAGCGCAAATTCTGACGCACGTTTTGCGCCGCCGTCCATTCAGCAGTGGGGAATTGCACGCCAATCAATGCCGCCGTCAACACGGTTAAACACAACACACCACACAAGGCTGCACCCATGTTTTGCGCGTATAAAAAGTGCAATGCCACCAGAAAGAACCCAACGAAAATCACCACCAGCGCGTCACGGCGTTGCGTAACTTCCACCGCTTTAAACGCAAAACCCAACAACAATAATGCCGCCATTGCATCCAAGGAAGGAAACTGCAAACCGCTCACCAATAAACCGCCGATACCCAATGCCATGATCAGCAATTTCGACGCTTGGCTAGGTTGTGCGACTTTGCCCGCCAGTACCCGCAATCGCCACCACGCCGATAAACCCAAGACCGGAATCAGCCACAACGGTAAATCCAACGCAAACGGCAACATCACCAGTAATTGCGCGGCTAATAACCAAATCATGCCGGAATGGGTGACTTGTTTAGGCATGATTGCCCCCCGTATCCGCCAGTCCAAACAAGGCTAAAGCGCGTAAACACTGTGCTTTGTGTAATTCCCCCTTACCCACGGCAATGGTTTTATTCGGCAATTTCAACCCAAACTCACGCTGCTGCTGGTGAAAATCCAAGACCTTGCTACACAAATGCGCCAGCCGCACTTCCACCCCTGGTATGGGCAGGCTGTCCCAATCTAACCAACGTTCATGGCTGGCGTAATCGACAAATTCCCGCGTATAAAGCTTGCCCGTTTGCGCAAATTTCTTCCAATGAATGTGCTTGGGCGCATCGCCCTGACGGTATTCACGAATGCCACCAAAATCACTCGTCCCACCCGCGATTTCTTTACCGCTTTGCGTGGTACTCGTTGCGCGTGCTTCCGCTTCGGCAGAAGTTTTTGCCAGCGGTTGCGGGTAAACCACCCCTTGAATATCGGGGGTAATGTACGACCACGCCACCACCAATCCAGTCGGGTAACGGGTCGCAAGGTGCAAACGGGGTGGTTGAAACCAGCCGCGCTGCGTGGTGCTGTGCGATAACTTGACGCGCTGAGTGTGGTTTGCCACCAAATTCACCCGAATGGCATCTTCCCCCGCCCACATTAAATCCAAGGCTAATTTTTGTTGATCGGGATGGCAGACTAATTCCAACTCCACCACCGCTTTTTCCCCCGCGAAACACGGTTCAACCCCAATCGAACGAATGGTTAAGCCCGATAAATTGCGCCAAGTGAAGAAAATATTCACCAGCAATAATGCCAGCAACCACGAACACACCGCGTAGATCAGCGAGTTTTGGAAATTAATCCCCAACAATAACAGCACACCAATCATGCCAAAAAACGCGAGGGCAGTTTTGGTCGGTACAATAAAAATTTTACTTTGATCCAACGTGGTTTCGCGTGCTTGTGGTAGGCGTTGTTTAATCCAACCTTCCCACCGCCAATGCCACGCTTCACGCCACGCGCCCAGCCAACCCTGCCACGTCGTGCTATCCGCCATGCCCATTCCCCACCACATCCACCTTGCTCAAGATGTGCCGTGCTAACTGTTCGCCTTGGGTTTCCTGCCGCCCCACTAAACGATGCCCCGCTACCGCCACAAACACCGCCTGCACATCTTCGGGTAGAACATGGGTTCGTGCTTGCAATAATGCCCACGCTTGCGCACTGCGTACCAAAGCCTGTGCACCACGCGGCGACAAACCCAACTGGCACACATCACTGTGACGGGTATAAGCAATCAAACGCTGCAAATAATCCAGCAAGGTATCGGTCATACGCACTTGTGGCACGAGCGTTTGCAACGCTTTTAACCGCCCCTCATTCAAGATCGACGGTAATGCCACCAATAAACCGCGTCCACTACGCCCTTTTAAAATTTCCCGTTCGGCTTGCGGGTCAGGATAACCCAAGGAAATACGCAATAAAAAACGATCAAGCTGGGATTCGGGCAAAGGGAATGTCCCCGCTTGGCTTTGCGGGTTCTGGGTCGCAATCACAAAAAACGGCAATGGCAAACGGTGCGTCGTACCGTCCACACTCACTTGCCCTTCCTCCATCGCCTCCAACAACGCACTCTGCGCTTTAGGGCTGGCGCGGTTCAATTCATCCGCCAAAAACACTTGGCTAAATAACGGTCCGGGGTGAAAACGAAATCGCCCATTTTGCGCCTCAAACACCGATGCGCCGAGCAAATCCGCTGGTAACAAATCGCTGGTAAATTGCACACGTTTGTATTCCAATCCACACACCTGCGCCAAGGCGTGCGCCAATGTGGTTTTACCCATGCCGGGTAAATCCTCCAGTAGCAAATGCCCATTAGCTAACAAGCACGTCAAAGCCAAACGTACCTGCGTTTCTTTACCGAAAATCACTTTATTTAGCTCAGTCAGAGTCGACTGAATCAGTTGCGGAGCGGTCGCGGTCATGCGGTGTCCCGTTATTGTTATGATTAACCACGACTTTACACCATCAACAGCGGCTTGCCTATCGCCACGCGACGGTTAGCTACCACACAAGCGGCGGTGCAAAACGGTATTTGCCGCTCACAGCATCAACAACGCAATCGCGATAACCTCAACCAATTTCTAAAATACATTCAAGTGCTGGATTGGAGTACCGAACAATCCCAAGAAGCTGCATTAGTGCGCTGCGAGTTAATGCAATTAGGGCAACCGATTGGGCATTACGACACACTCATTGCCGCTCATGCCCGCTCTTTAAAAGCAACACTGATAACCCACAATATCCGTGAGTTTGAAAGAGTCAGTGGATTATTACTAGAAGACTGGGAAGTTTAAATGATCAGTCAAACACTTTCCGCCGTTTTCCCCTTCCTCATCTGAAGAAGAAGAGGTTGGGGATTCAACTGTTACGGTGCGAGGTTAAACAACTGTTCGCGGTAATAGGCTAATTCAGCGATGGAATCTTTTACATCGTCCATGGCTAAATGGCTGGATTCTTTTTTAAAGCCGCCAAGGATTTCTGGTTTCCAGCGGCTGGCCAATTCTTTTAACGTGCTGACATCCAGATTGCGGTAATGGAAGAATTTTTCCAGCGTAGGCATTTGGCGGGCTAAAAAGCGGCGATCTTGACAAATGCTGTTGCCGCACATCGGTGACACGCCAGCGGGAACGTGTTGGCGCAGAAAATCGAGCGTGGCTTGTTCGGCTTGTTCGATACTCCATTGGCTGTCGCGCACGCGCTGCACTAGCCCTGAACCCCCGTGTTGCTTTTGATTCCAGTCGTCCATGCCTGCGAGTGTTGCATCGCTTTGGTGAATGGCAATCACAGGGCCTTCGGCGATTACATTTAAATGTTTGTCAGTAACGAGGGTAGCGATTTCGATAATTACGTCGTTGACGGTATCTAATCCGGTCATTTCCAGATCGATCCAGATTAGGTTTTCCTGATTGATGCTCATTTGGGTTAAACTTTGCAAATTTTAGGGAATCGGAACTATAACAGAAACACCATGCAAACCTTCACCTACATTTTTCTCGGCTTTCTTGCCGCCTCAACACTGGTACAACTGTACTTATCCTTGCGCCAAAAGGCTCACGTTAGCCACCACCGTGCCGCCGTACCCACGCCATTTACCGACAAAATTACCCTTGCTGAACACCAAAAAGCCGCCGATTACACACTGGCAAAAGGCGGATTCGGGCGTTTGGAAAGTGGTATTGGCTTGGCTTTACTGTTGCTATGGACGCTTGGCGGTGGCTTGAATGTGCTGGATCAATTCTGGCGTGGTTTTGGCTGGGGCGAACTGGTCACGGGTGCAGCAGTCATTATCAGCTTTAGCATTATCGGCAGCTTGTTGGACATTCCTGCCAGTTTGTACCGCACCTTTGTGTTAGAACAACGCTTTGGCTTTAACAACATGACTGCCAAGACCTTTGTCACCGACTTATTGAAAGGCACAGCATTGGCATTGGTGATTGGCATTCCGCTGGTGATGCTGATTTTGTGGCTGATGGCTTCGGCAGGTCAGTATTGGTGGCTGTATGCATGGGCGAGTTTAACCGCATTTTCGTTGTTGATGACGTGGGCGTATCCGCAATTCATCGCCCCCTTATTCAACCAATTCACCGCATTGGAGAATGGCGAAGTTGCCGAACGTATTACAGCATTATTAAGCCGCACCGGATTCAACAGCAATGGCGTATTTGTGATGGACGGTTCAAAGCGTTCGGCACACGGTAATGCGTATTTCACCGGATTTGGTAAAAATAAACGCATTGTGTTTTTCGATACCTTGTTAAAGCATTTAACCCCTGCACAGGTGGAAGCGGTTTTAGCCCATGAGTTGGGGCATTTTAAACGCAAACACATTATTAAAGGCATGGTGGTTTCCATGAGCTTTACACTAGCAGGATTTGCGATGCTGGCATGGTTAATGCGGCAAGAATGGTTCTATACTTCATTAGGTGTCCAACAGCCGTCCACCTACATGGCACTGTTGTTGTTTGTGTTAATGAGTCCGGCGTTTACGTTTTTCATTAGCCCGCTTATGGCGCGTTGGTCGCGTAAGCATGAGTTTGAAGCTGATGATTTTGCAGCAGAACAATCCAGCAGCGTGGAACTGATTGCCGCTCTTGTGGGTCTTTACAAAGAGAATGCCAGTACCTTAACGCCAGACCCGTTGTACTCGGCATTTTATGACTCGCATCCACCAGCAATGGTACGGATTGCGCATTTACAACGCCAACCCTGATGTTTAATTCTAAAGAGTAGTGTAATGAAAGCTGTATTAATTCTCTCTGGTAGTTTGCTGTTAGCGCAGTCGCTTTTAGCTCCAGCAGCACTGGCAAAAGAGCCTGATCCAGCCAATGGGCAAAAGCTGTTTGCCGCTTCGCAATGCATGAGTTGCCACGGGACGGATGTTTTCACCCGCCCTGACCGAAAGATCACCAGCCTTCCCGCTTTGGAAAGTAAAGTGCGAAGCTGTGATGCGGGTTTGAGCACCAATTGGTTTGATGATGAAATCCTCGATGTCGTGGCTTACCTGAATCAGACCTATTACAAATTCCCGAAATAATCGGCAATGGGCTTTTTCCAGCAAACTTATGCATTAAAGCATGGGCAAAGCATTAAGATTCCGCCACAATAAGGACATATGACGGAACAAACACCTTTAACCACGGGCATCGGGCAAGTTATTACGCGCTTTGGTGCTGAATTAATGGTCGAAACGGCTAACGGCGAGTTGTTACGCTGTACGGCTCGCCGCAAGTTGGATCATCTGGCTTGTGGCGACCAAGTGCAATGGGAACGCCAAGCCCAAGGCAATGCGGCTATCACCCAACTCCTACCACGTCGCAATGTGCTGGAACGCCCCGATTTTCGAGGCAAGCCGCGAGCAATTGCCGCCAACATTGATCTATTGATTGTAGTCAGTAGTTGGCAACCCGCCCCTGCTTGGGAAATGCTTGACCGCTACCTGATCGCCGCACACCGTTTAAAAGCGCGGGTTCTATTAGTGATGAATAAAGCAGACTTGCGAACTGCCTTGGCTACAGCGGCAGATGAAGCGTGTCTAGCCGAATACGCGCAAATTGGTTGTAATATCCTGCACGTCGCGGCGGATTTACAGCAAGGCATTGCGATTTCACAGGCGATTCAAGGGCAAACCGCGATTGTGGTCGGGCAATCGGGCGTGGGGAAATCATCGATTGCCGCACAATTATTACCCGCGCATGAGATTCGTGTGGGAAGCATTGCGGAAACGGGCGAAGGGCGACATACCACCACATCCGCCACCTTGTACCGCTTACCCAATGGTGGGAATTTGATCGACTCGCCTGGGGTACGGGATTTTGGTTTGAGCGGTTTGGATTTTGCCACCTTACAAGCAGGCTTCCCCGAATTTGGGCCGTATTTGGGCGAGTGTCGCTTTAATAACTGCACGCATAACCATGAACCTGCCTGCGCTATTAAAGCAGCCTTGGCAGCGAATGCTTTACCACCACGGCGTTATGCACGTTATTTAACCTTACTTGCCAGCCTCTAGGAATGCCCATGCGCTCATTATTCACCCGACCACTCGTTACTCGTCTGACGTGCGCCAGTTTGGTGTGTTTGGGATTAACGAGCCACCTTTATGCTGCTGACGACACCACAGCCTTAGCCAATGACGTAACGGCACAACGGGCATTATTCAAACAAACCTATGCAGATTTGAAAGCGGGGAATGTCGGCAGTTTCGCCACAATCCCCACGGCAATGCGGCAGTACCCTTTATATCCGTGGCTGGAATACGCTTACATTGATTTGAAATTCGACAGCCTTGCTGATTCACAAATCGTCAATTTCATTCGCCGCAATCCCAATGCCATGCTTAGTGACCAATTAAAAACACGCTTTGCAAAACGGCTAGCATTGCGCAGCGACTGGGGCAATTTACTGACATTAATCCCCGAAAACCTCGACGATAGTGACACGCAATGTTACCGCGTCCAAGCGTTAGCCGCGACAGGTCAAGAAGCCGCTGCCCTACAACACGGTAAAGCGGTGTGGATGGACATTGAAAAAGGCATCAGCGAAGCGTGCCAGCCTGTCAGTGCGTATTTGCTCAAACACGGCAAGCTCAGTAATGACGATTATTGGGAACGCATTATTGCCGCGCTCGAACGCAATCAAACCACACTTGCCACCCAATTGGCGGCGGACTTATCACCCGACCAACAAGCTTTGGTGCAAATGGGTATTAATTTGCGGCGAAGTCCAGCCGACAATCTGGAAAACGCCCTAAAATCACCCGACTCACCGTCTTTGCGCCGCATGATTACGCTTGCTCTGGGGCAGTTGGCGACAAAAGAAGCCGCAAAAGCCGAAAGTTTGTGGCTACAAGCCAAGCAAAACCTGAAATTCACCGCTGAAGAAAGTGCCAAAGTCGAAGGTGCTTTAGGTATACAAGCCGCGTTGCGCCACGACGATAGCGCGTTGACACGCCTTGCGGCGATTCCTGATCAGTACCGTTCGCTGGAGGCGAATTTATGGCTGGCGCGTATGAGTGCGCGGCTGGAAGATTGGCAACGTTTGCCCGCCGTGGTTGATCAACTAACCTTCGATAACCGCCGCGATACTTTGAACTGGCAATATTGGAAGGCTCGCGCCCTCGAACAAACCGGACAACAACCAGCCGCCCAAACGTTATACACAGAAGTGGCACAACAAACTTCTTTTTATGGCTTTCTCGCAGCGGATCATTTAGGGCAGGATTATCAAGGCCTGAAACAACCCACGGTTGACCGCAGCCAGCGTATCGCGGGCTTGCAAAAGGTTGCCGCGTTACAACGCGCAATGGAATGGTTCGCCATCGGTGAACGTGAGCAAGGGCGTAAGGAATGGTTTCGCACCTTAAAAGCGATGGATCGTGAAGGTGTCTTAGCAGCGGCAGATTTGGCCACCCGTTCCGGCGACCCGAATTTGGCGATTTGGAGCTTATCCCGCGCGAAAGAATGGGAAGAGGTGAACCTGCGTTTTCCGGTGGTTCATACCGATTTGGTTAGGGAACAGGCTCGCGAACAGGGCATTCAGCCTGCGTGGATAATGGGAGTCATGCGCCGCGAAAGTGCGTTTGATGCCAATGCCGCCTCCGCTGCGAATGCGTATGGTTTGATGCAGTTAATCCCCCCTACTGCCCGCGACATGGGGCGCAAATTAGGGCTAACAATTGCTAATAATGATGATATTTTACAACCCGTTACCAATGTACGCTTAGGCAGTGCTTACCTAAAAGACATGTTGACCACATTTAATGGCGACTACGCCCAAGCTACTGCCGCGTACAATGCAGGGCCTGGTCGTCCGCCAAAATGGTCGCCATTGCGTGCCATTAATGCAGATCAATGGATAGAAAGCATTCCGTTCACCGAAACACGCGAGTATGTGCAAGCGGTAATGGCTTATACTACGATCTACGATTACAAACTGAACGATGGCAAAGGTTCACGTTTGTTAGAACGCTTAAAGCCGATTAACCCAAACCTACCCAATGCAACTGAAAGCAATACCACACCCGACACGAACAATGCGCCGCAAACGCCTGCCCCGCAACCTTAGCGGCGGGCGGTCACAGCGTGGCGTTGCTATTATTACGGTACTGGTAATTGCCGTTTTAATTGTCACATTAGCAACGGTCATCTTTGCCCGCCAAAGCCGTGCAGTGCGCCAAAATGATAATGTACAGTCTTTGGAACGCGCTTGGGCCTATGTTTATAACCTCGAACAATTTGCCGCATTACAGTTGCAAATTGATGCAAAAATTAACAAATTTGATGCATTAACCGACCGTTGGGCGTATGACTTACCCGAACAAACTGTCACCTTAAACAATGGTGCAGTGGTTCGTTTTAAGGGTAAGCTGGAAGACATGCAATCCCGCTTTAATCTGAATAACTTACTCAGTCAAGATGCCGAACAAAAAGGCAAACTAGATGGTGCTGCCTACGGCTTATTAAAGCCCTTTGTTACCAATGCGGGTTTGCCCTCGGGATTTGTCGATGTAATCGCCGACTGGATCGATAATAACGCTATCCCGCAAAGTGCCGACGGTGCAGAACGGGATTACTACATGTCAGGCAATATGGCGTATCTAGCAGCCGATATGCCCATGACCGATATTAGCGAAGTCCGCTTATTGCGTTTGGAAAACTTAGAACCACAACAGAAAAGCCGCGCCTTAGACAAGTTTTTACAAACCGTGACCGTATTACCTTTCAAAAAAACCACCATCAACCCCAATACCGCTAGTAAAGCAGTACTAGTGGCATTGGGTTTAAGCAATGATCAACTCATGCTGATCAACGAAAAACGTAAAACCAAGAGCGCGTATAAAACCAAAGACGAATTTTTCCAAGCGATGGGTTTCGACGCAGACAAAGACCCAAAGCATAAAACGCTCATCGACACATTTGACGTAAGCTCACAATATTTTCGTTTAACAGGTGAAATTAACATTAATCACGCGCGTGTTTTCTTAAACAGTCTATTATTTCGTGAGCCGAATGGTAAGGTTCGTGTCATAATGCACCAGTTCGATCGGGCAATCGACTCCCAAGACACGCAATCGCCCCAGCAAACAACAACGACTACTGATAGCGACACAACCAACGATGCTAGTGATACGCCTGCAAACACCAACTGATACTGAGCCTGCTTGGGCTGTCATCAATGGCAACCAACCTGCAGATTGGCGGCATGGTTCGTGGGAAACTTTACTCCCACTCACCCGCAATCAAACAGTGGTATTACTGATTCCCAGTCGCGAAGTTTTATTAACTCGCACCACGATTAATACACGCAACCAAAAGCAATTAAAACAGGCATTGCCCTACGCTTTGGAAGATGCCTTAGCCGATGACCCCGAAACACAACACATTGTTTGGCACGCTTTTGCTGAGTCTAACCAAATCGATGTCGCCATTATCGACCGCGAACAACTGCGGCGTTGGGTAATGGCATTGCAAACACGTCAAATTCGCCCGCAAACCATTTTGCCCGATGTATTTGCCCTGCCGTGGGAAGTCGACACCCTGACACTGTGGCAACAAGGCGATCAAGTTTGGGTGCGCACTGGGGAATTATCCGGTTTTGCCTGTCACGCACGCGCCCTCCCATTGTTAGTTGACCAGCTCGCAGCAGGAACACAACCACAACGCTTGCGATTTTTTACCGACCAGCAGCACGCTGCGCACGACTCCACAATAGCATGGGAACAAGACGCACGTTGGCAACTCATTCCTGAAACACAATCCGAACAACTGCACGCCACTAGCATTGAGCCAGCCCTCAAATTGAATTTGCTTTCGGGGTTACAAGATGAAGGCAGCGCACAATTTAGGCAACAATGGCAACGTTGGCGCATTGCAGCAGGTTTAGCGTTGGTGTGCGCGTTAATCGGTGGTGGGCTATACGGCGTGGAAAGTTTTCGCTTACAACAGCAACTTGACCAGTTAGACGCACAAAACCAGCAGCTTTTCGGCGAAATATTCCCCGATGCCGGAACAGTTGATCCGCGTAGCTTAAAAACCCGCTTGGCTTCGGAATTAGCAGGTTTAAAAGGCAAGTCGGGACAAACAGGCGGAGAAAGCCCCTTAGCCTCCTTAACGACATTTGCCACCGCATTTGCACAGGTCGCAGGGTTGAAACTGGAAGAGATTCGCAGCAACGATGCGACGCTATCGATTGAATTACAAGCGCAGGATCAACAATCTATTGAAACCTTGCGCGAAAACCTCGAAAGCCAGTTAGGCAATCCCGTGGACATGCAATCTTCACGCACAGCCGATTCGGTCAAAGCCAGTCTAACGCTCGGAGGTCAACCTTGAATACTTGGTGGCAAAGTTTAAATGCGCGTGAAAAACGCCTCGTAGGGTTCGCTGGTGCGTTGGTAGTGTTTGCGCTGTTGTGGGTATTGGTGTGGAAACCGTTAATGAGTCACCACCGTTTACTGCAACAAGATTTGGCCGACGCGCAAGAAGTAAACGCTCAAATGCAGCAACAGCGTGATGAAATTCTTGCATTGCGTGGCTCATCCGCTACTGCGGTCAATACCACGGGTAGTTTGCACACGGGTGTCATTAACACGCTCAAACAATACCAACTGGATGGCACAGGCACGTCAACCGAAGAAAAAGACAAAGACACGGTAATCCTAAAATTAGAAGGCAAAGCCTTTGATGCTCTAGCCCAAGCTCTGACTCAGTTGGAAAGCCAATTTGCGGCACACCCCACCAATATGAGCTTAAAACCTGCGGGAAAACCCGGCACAGTTGACGCACAAATTACCTTAGAAAGATGAAAAAAAGTACCTTAATTCTCGCAGGTTTAGGCAGTTTCCTGCTGACATCTGTCACACAACTGCCCGCAAACTTGCTCACCAAAATCATGCCAGCCGATTCGCCTGTTCAACTGAACGGTTTAAGCGGGACGCTATGGCAAGGTGCAATCACGCAAGTGCAGTTTCAACAGTGGACTTTACAAAACGTGCGCTGGCAGTTAAAGCCAATGGCGTTATTTAAAGGGCAATTAGCAGCTCAAATCCAAGCCAATCCCATAGAAGGCGGCTTATTGGATGGGGATTGCGGGATTAATTTTTCAGCGCAGGTGAATTGCAGCCCACTCAATGTTAAAGATTACCCCGCAAGTGCCTTTACCCCGTATGTGCAGCGTTTCATGATTCCTGAACTCAAAGGCACGGTACAAACTAACCTGACCCAGTTGAATTGGGATGGCAAGCAGGCATTAGCCAATGGTCATGTGCAATGGCAAAATGCTGGCTTAGCAATCGACCCTCAAACGTTTGGCAACTACACAGCAATTTTCAGCGTCGCCGCCAATAACGCGCAACAAATCCAAATCAGTGCCGCACCAGATGCCAATTACCCACTCGATGGTTCAGTTGTCCTGCAAGCAGATGGGCAATACACTACCAATCTCACCCTCAAACCCGCCGCCAGTGCCAATCCAATGGCAACCACGCTTCTGACGGGAATGCTTGGTGGCGCACAACCAGACGGTAGTTTTTTAATCAAAAAACAAGGCAAATTGCCGCCGCTTTAAAATGCCTGCTGCACCATGCGTGTGTCTGCTCCGTCCATACGGCAATCCGCTTGTGGGCGTTGTGCGGGAGCATTCACAAAACTCACTAATAATTCATCGGCACACGCTTTACTGTCCAAAACCCCATGCGCAATATTGTTGAAACGGAACAAATACGCTTTGTTATCCACGAAATGCTGTGACGCAAGCCCTTCAGCCCACTGCAAGGGTGTGATGGGGTCATCCGCACCCGACAAAATTAAAGCAGGTGTCTGAAAACGACCTTGAGCCACTGGCAAAACAGCCTGTTGCGTCTCACCGCGCCAAATATCACACACGTTATACGCATCGGGTAAGTAATAACGCAAATCTGGCAACTGCTGGAGTTTTTGTGCTATCTCGTGCGAGGTTAGCGGCGGATTATCACGGCATTCCACCGACCAAAATGCCGCTTCATGAAAGGCAGGATCAAACTGATGAAACAGGTAATTCTTCACATGACGTTGCACGACAGGTGCTTCGACGCGTCCTTCCTGCAAATGCCGCAATAAACTCGCCAAACTGCCCAAGCTACGACTGACGTATTGCGCATCAAACAACAAAGCCAATAGCGTTTCGTCATTCATCTGAATGCTGTTTAATTCCCGAACCGTACTGCCGATGATAGGAATCAGCAGTGGTTGGCGGCGTAACTGTGCCACTAATTGCTGGTAACGCTGACGCACATCGCCATTCTCAATAATGCACTGGCTATTATTTGAACAATAGTTGAATAAACGTTGCAAACTGGCTTGCAATAAATCCGGCCATTCTCGCATCAAATGCTCGCCAGGCGGATACACGGAATCCAAACTAAGGCTACGCACATTGTTGGGAAATAGCCGCTGGACTTCTAATGCCAAACGTGACCCATAAGAAACCCCCAGCAAATTCCACTGTTGGTAGCCTAATAGCTGCATTAAATTGCCCACATCTTGCGCACTGGTTTGGGTGCTTAATGTCGCCAAGGGTACACCTTTACGCACCAACTCATCATGGCATTGTTGGTTTGCTGTGCGATAACGCTGCGCTTGTTCGTCAGGAGGAACAGGTTGCGTCAGAGCCTGTGCGTTTAATGCTTGGAAAACTTCGCAGTTGAAATCTGGCTTACTTAATCCACTACCACGTTGATCAAACAAGACCAGATCACGCTTTAACCCAGACTTGCTTTTAAACCAATTTAACCAATAATTTTCGATGGTTGTTTTATCCAAACGTGCGCTATAACCAGGCCCACCCGCCAGATAAACCACCGGATCAGGTTCACGGTCAAACCCTTGATAATGAATAACAACTACAGGTAATTGGAAGCTATTTGCAGGCATTGTAGACAACCATCCACACTGGACACGCGTGTCCGCCCCCGTGTCGAACCAACAATCGACAGGAGTGAACTTCTCCCCACCCTCCAACGAATGCTCTTCAAACGTTGCAGGTTTGTGGCGCATGGACACGATACCCAACAATAATGCTGATACCAGTGTGACAACCAGCAGCGATAATATTTTACGCATCTACTTTATTTATGAAGCCCTACAGTAGGTTTTATTTACCCATATTTGGGGGGTATTCACAATACTTAATTAAGGTTATTTTTTGGGCAGATAAAGCGTATGAGTAACTTATTATTTCGTCCTGAAAAAAACAGAGGCGAGATAAACTCGCCTCAAATCGACTCGGAAAGTCAGTTGCAAATCATTAAGAGTAGGCACGTTCACCGTGAGAAACGGTATCCAGACCTTCGCGTTCTTCGTCATGCGTAACGCGCAGACCCATTGTGTGTTTTAAGATGGTGAACAACACAAAGCTAACGACACCAGACCAAATCACGGCAGTGAAAACACCCCACAACTGGCTCAGGATTTGTGCACTGCTGTATTCAGCAACCGCACCTGCTGCGTAGTCAAACACGCCAGTTCCACCCAATGCAGGGTTAACCAGAATACCTGTGCCGATTGCGCCAATAATACCACCAATACCGTGTACACCGAACACATCCAAAGAGTCATCATAGCCCAGCATGTGTTTCAAACCAGTGACACCCCACAAGCACGCAGCACCCGTCACTAGACCCAGTACAATCGCCCCCATAGGACCAACAAAACCTGCCGCAGGCGTTACCGCAACCAAGCCAGCAACCGCACCCGAAACCAAACCTAACAGCGAAGGTTTACCACGCAGTAACCACTCTGCGAACATCCATGACAATGCCGCTGCTGCGGTAGCCACGATGGTATTCAACATTGCTAATACGGCTGTGCCAGTCGCTTCTAAGTTAGAACCCGCGTTAAAGCCAAACCAACCTACCCACAGTAAAGAACCACCGATCATGGTCATAACCAATGAGTGCGGTGGCATAGGGTCACGACCGTAACCAACACGCGGACCAACCACAATCGCACCAACCAAAGCCGCAACCGCAGCGTTGATATGAACAACAGTACCACCTGCAAAGTCCAACGCGCCTTTAGCAAATAAGAAACCAGCCGGAGCATCGAATGCAGAAGGGCCACCCCAGAACCAAACCATGTGCGCCATTGGCAGGTAAGAGAACGTGAACCACAACACAGAAAACACCAATAACGCAGAGAATTTAATACGTTCTGCGAAACTGCCCACAATCAAGGCAACCGTAATAGCAGCAAAGGTCAATTGGAAGACGACGAAAACCATTTCAGGAATCACAACACCCTTGCTGAAGGTTTCAACTGTCACGGAAGTATCCACACCGGACAAGAACATTTTGCTCAAACCACCGATGAAGCTATTCATTGCCCCACCGTCAGTGAATGCCATACTGTAACCGTAGACAACCCACAAAATGGAAATCACACAGAAAATCGCAAAAACTTGCGCCAAAACCGACAACATGTTTTTCGCGCGAACCAAGCCACCGTAGAACAGTGCCAAGCCCGGAATAACCATTAAGATAACCAGTAAAGTGGATACCATCATCCAAGCGGTATCACCTTTATCTGGCGTTGGTGCGGCGGCTGCCGCTTGTGCTGCTGCATCCGCCGTAGCCGGATCAGCCATTGCCACACCGGAAAGCCCTGCTAAAGCCCCCAAAACCGTCAAACCCAAACGTAAATTCATTATCGACAAGCCTCCCTTACAGTGCATTCACGCCGCTTTCACCAGTACGAATACGAATTACTTGCTCAACAGCAGTTACAAAAATCTTGCCATCGCCAATCTTGCCAGTGTTGGCAGATTTACTGATCGCCTCAATTACTTGATCAACGAGGCTATCGTCGACGGCTGCCTCAATTTTGATTTTCGGTAGAAAATCAACAATATACTCTGCGCCACGATAGAGTTCGGTATGACCTTTTTGACGACCGAAACCTTTTACTTCAGTCACCGTAATGCCTTTGACACCGATGTCCCCCAAGGCATCGCGCACATCGTCGAGCTTGAAAGGCTTGATAACGGCTGTAACCATTTTCATGAAACCAACTCCTTGCTAGTAAGGGATGCTCCCACCACGACAGTGGGAGCGGACAGGACAGGATTAGAAATCGAAAGATTTTTTCCAAGAGATGGATGCAATCGGATCACGTTTTTCGCCGTTGCCATCCACACCAGTTGCATCGTCAACCGCCAGAGTGACAGCACCCGCTTTGTCGAAACTTTTGGTTGCAGAAATTTGATAGTGGTTGTAATCAGCACCACCAGAAGATTTTTTGTAATCCATACGGTTGGCTTTTACGCCATAGCCAATACCGTGTGTCTCACCGCTATAGCCCAAGCCATAGTCAAAATAGGCATCTTTTACGCCATCCAATTCAGCGGCGACGGGGTAATACACCTCAACACCAGCCCCTTTAAGACCCAACTTGGCATAAACTTCGGTAATATCACCTGCGCCACTTTCTGCCGTTTTCTTGCTAGGGTAAGTGTAATCAATCACCCCCATGTCATAGCTCAAACCGCCTTTTAACTCGCGCTTGATACCGCCATAAACATCAATTTCCGCACCACTCCCCTCAGCCGCATTTGCTTCAGGTGTAAAATCGATGTTCGATACCCAAGTACCTGCGTATAAACCACTATCATGTGAGTAGTCCAACCCACCTTGTACGGCAGGTTTATCATCCGTTTGTGTAATACCACGGAACATATAATTGCTAGTCACACCGACGTTCGCACTTGCACCAGCCTGCGCTTGCGCGGCAACCAACAATGACCCCAAAATAGTCATGGTCAATAGCGTCTTTTTCATCACTTATTCCTCGGAAATATATTTTTGTTCAGCAATGAAAGACCTGCAATTGACGTGCCAACCTTATAAGCAGGTTATTACAGAATAATTAATCGTCACAGTGTGGTAAAAATGCTGCAAATGCATAAATTCGCGAACGATCAAAATCCAGCGTTCGCACACAAACGGTGCGAAATATTAATGCATCGCACCAAATTGAAGATAAAAATTCATTAAATTACCACTCTGCTACAATTCAGGGCATTCTGTCAGTTATTGACAACGGATACGCAACGATAAAGGAACATTACCATGCAAGCATTTACACAATTAGACGACCTCGCCAAAAAACTTACCGCACTGATGCCCGAACCTGTGCGTCATTTGCAAGAAGACATGGAAAAAAACATGCGTGGCTTGTTAGAAGGCGGTTTACAAAAGATGAATCTGGTCACACGCGAAGAATTTGACATTCAATCCGCCGTGTTACTGCGCACTCGCGAGAAGCTAGAAGCGTTGGAAAAGCGGCTTGCGGCTCTAGAAACCCAACAAACCGCACCAAAAGACGAGACGGCCATGCCAACTGTCGAATAGGTAAAGCATCTAGACGCGCAACATGCCCTTGTGGACGATGAAATCCATAATCGTCTGCAAGCCTTGCCCCGTTTTGAGGTTGGAAAACACAAACGGGCGTTCACCGCGCATCCGTTTGCTGTCCGCTTCCATCACCTCCAGCGATGCGCCTACATACGGGGCGAGGTCGATTTTATTAATCACCAACAAGTCGGAACGGGTAATGCCAGGACCGCCTTTGCGGGGGATTTTTTCGCCTTCCGCCACGTCAATAACGTAAATCATTAAATCCGCGAGTTCAGGGCTAAAGGTTGCGGATAAGTTATCGCCGCCACTTTCAATGAAAATCACATCCAAATTCGGGAAACGGATTTGCAAATCTTCCACCGCCGCCAAATTCATTGATGCATCTTCCCGAATCGCGGTGTGGGGGCAACCGCCCGTTTCCACCCCGACAATGCGTTCAGCGGGTAAGGCTTCGCTACGCATGAGGAACTGCGCGTCTTCTTTGGTGTAAATGTCATTGGTCACGACGGCAATGTCGTATTGGTCACGCATGGCTTTGCATAGTGCATCCAGCAAAGCGGTTTTGCCTGACCCAACGGGGCCGCCGATACCAACGCGAAGGGGATTACTCATGGTGTGTTCTCACGATCGAAATAAACGGGTGTATTGGGTTTCATGGCGGCTGCTGGCAATCGCTAACGCAGGCGACGACACGCCGATTTCATCATCCGTTACTTGCAAGCCTTGCGCCACCGCTGCGGGTAAGAGCGGAGTCAGTTGATGCAACAGCTTTTGCCCTTGCGTTTGCCCCAGCGGAATGATTTTTACCGCCGATAGCACCAAGTTTTCCAGCCAGCTCCACACATAGCCGTAAGCGGCTTGCGGCAAAGGAATCGCGCTGTGTACCGCAGCGACGGCAAACGCGGCAGCTTGGCTTTGGCTTAAATACGGTTTCCACGCGGCGGCATTGGGTACTTCCAGCGCAATGAGCAAATCGGTCAAAGCGCGTCCACGGTTCTTTTCTTCCAGTAGCAATTCGCTGGTTTCGCGGCTGGCATTGAGAATCTGAATCCAATATTCCAACGCTGCCACATCTTGCGCTTGTACCGCGTGATACAGGCGTTGCAGAATCGGTACATCGACGTAAGTCACACCGCTATGCAATTGGCTAATCAGCCAAGCGTGTAAATCAGTAGGCGTGCGAACCCACCCCGTTTCTACCGCCCATTCAATGCCTTGCGAATAAGTGAACGAACCAATCGGTAAGCTGGGGCTAACCCAATGCAACAAACGTAATAGGGCTAAATCAGTGATCATGGGAATGCGCGTGGCTGTGCGAATGGGCATGACCGCCGGAATACGCCCCCGCTTCCGGCTCGAATGGGGCTTGTTCCACCACAACGTGCAAACCCAAACCGTGCAGCATGTCATCCAACACATGATCGTGCAGGTAACGCAGCCGCCCATCGCTGATTTCCAGCGGTACATGGCGATTACCCAGGTGATAACACGCCCGCGCAAACAGCAAACGGTCATCACAGTACAAGGTCGACACGGTTTCCACCGCCGCTTGCACGCGCACTACTTCACCACTGTCCGCCTGCAAATAATCACCGTCTTGCAAACTCGCGCCACGCGGCAAAAACAACCCCGCATCACTACCGTCGTCCAAAGTCACGCGCTGGCGGCTAATCGTGCGCCGTTCGTAAGGCAGCGTCAGGCATTGCGCAACGGCAAGGTTTGCCTGTTTCCCCAGAATTTTAGCGATTTTGAGCATGATTTAATCCCATGAAAACTTATTTATTTTGATTACAATCATATATCTATACTTCAATTCCCTGTTCTTTTAGCCAGATTTTTCCTGCTTCAGTGGTTGTATATGCTTGTTCAGGATGATTCATCACTTCAGGATAGGTATATTGCAAAAATCCTAATGTTTCACGCAGGTAGTTTAAGTGTTGTGATTTTAAGCTTGCTATTTGGCGTGATAATAGTTTCGCCAATTGCTCAGCTTTGTAAGCACGAATTGCACACAACCATAAAAGAACAGGATGTAATTTGTCCTTACGGGATTTCCTTGTGAGCTTTTGAATTGCTTCTTTCAGCGCATCCGGCAATGCCTCCAACTTATGGATAGAGCTGTAGAGGTCACTCGTATTTGCATCGAGGTCACTCGTATTTGCATCGAGGTCACTCGTATTTGCATCGAGGTCACTCGTA
>CAZTUZ010000013.1:0-4429 GCA_964617055.1 uncultured Thiothrix sp. | reverse complement strand
TTTACTGCAAGTAGCGATAACGCCGTACCTGCACAGAGTTCATAATAGGTTGAAGGGCCAGCTCCACCTTGTGTTAATAACTGTCGCTGATGATTCAGTTTACGTAACACTTGACTGGCAGATAATGTATCTAACCCTGTTACAGCGCGTAGCCCTGCATTATCTACCGCCCCCGTTTCTTTTGCGAGAATGAGAGCCTTAGCCTCATTAGCAGACAGTGCTAATACTTTAAACTGTTGCAGCCATTCCAGTTGCTCCTCTCCTAGTAACTGATGCAGCAGGTAAATAGCTGAAAAATAATTATGTATTGTATTGCTATTAAACACGGGAACACTCAACCCCGCCTGCTCTAATAATCGCCGCATGGTACGAATACCAGACCCTTTTGTCTCAGCGAAATCTAAATCATACAAAACGGCTGCTAAAATTGGGTTTCGGAGCTTAGACCCCATCTCGCCCAATGTGATTTCCGGTTTAAGTGAATAACCTGCATTACGAATTTCCAAACGATTACTGTAACGCACAACCAAGGTTGGTTGATTGACCTGATAATCACGGTGCATTACTGCGTTGATAATGGCTTCCCGTACTACCTTCTGAGGCAATAGGGGTTGATCAGATCGCTGACTTTCACCTTCTAACAAACGAAAATGGCGGGGCATATCATCCAAAATATGCGCTTCCAACTTGGGGATCAAACGCAGTAAAGGTTCACGAATGTCCAAAGTCGTTGTAAAGCGTTGATCAGGATTTTCTACCCATTGTGTTCCTTGTATGCGCACATAATCCACACGCATGGCAGGCAATAAACGTCGCAATGCTAACGACTTTCCTAGCAATAAAAGCCCCGCAATATTAGGTATATAGATACCATTCTGCCGCTTCACGAGATTCAGGGCGCGTAACATCTCTTGATCACTAGCGTGTAACTCCTCAGCATGAGGACGTACCTTTTGACGCAGTTGCCGATATAATGCAATCGCTTGCGGGTCAAGATCATCCCATTCCGCATCTGCGGGAATAACTTGCTCAAAACTCATACCCTGTTTTGCCAATAGCAATGGCTCTAACTCTTGTTGGCTACATTCATAATCACCATTTAAGCCACGCCGCCAAACACCCGTTTTACGTTTATTTTTACTATCAAATCTGCCCTTGAACACACAGGGTTTGCTTACTGGTTCTAACTCAGGAACAAAAATAACCACTACCCGCTTTCCCTCTAAAATTACGGGCATCGCTTTGATAGCAATACTTTGTTCAAATTGTTCGCGGCAATTATTTTGTAGTTCACCTAATAACTTATCACTGTCATCCACACCAACCACATGAAATGTTTTGTGACATTCATCAGGCTCGGCAATACCAAGTAATAAATACCCACCTCCCAACCCCAGCTCGTTGGCAAATGCACAAATCGTTTGCATCACAGAAGCACCAATCGCACTACCACGCTTTGCCTCAATACGAGGATGCTCGTCTAGTTCACGCAACTGAAGTAATAATTGTTCTGGGATAAGGTCTTCCATTGGGTCATCATCTCAAGTGGTAAGTCATTTCATCTTGGCATCCGGTTGTGCAGCAATAACATTTCTATCGTAACGTGTCCAACGCCATTCGAGACTCACCGCGTCTCGAATGGGATCAGTCTGTGCATTAAAACAAGAAGTAACGTTGTGCCAGCGGCAGTTCGTGGGCGGGTTCGCACACCAGTAGTTCGCCGTCGGCACGCACTTGGTAAGTTTGCGAATCGACTTCGATCACGGGTTGGTAGTCGTTGTGAATCATGCTGGCTTTGCTAATCGTGCGGCAGTTTTTCACCACGCCGATCTGACTTTGCAACCCCAAGTGCTGATGCACGCCCGCGCTGAACGCCGCTTGGGAAAGGAAGGTCATGGTGGTGGCGTGACAGGCTTTGCCAAACGCGCCGAACATTTTGCGGTAATGCACGGGTTGCGGAGTGGGAATCGAGGCATTCGGGTCGCCCATTGGCGCGGCGATAATCATGCCGCCTTTGATGATGAGACTAGGTTTTGCACCAAAAAACGCGGGTTTCCACAATACCAAATCGGCGAACTTGCCCACTTCGACCGAACCGACTTCGTGCGCGACACCGTGGGTAATCGCGGGGTTAATGGTGTATTTGGCGATGTAACGTTTGGCGCGGAAATTGTCGTGCGTCGCGGGGTCAGAACCGAGGCTGCCGCGTTGGGTTTTCATTTTGTGCGCGGTCTGCCAAGTGCGGGTAATGACTTCGCCAACGCGCCCCATCGCTTGCGAGTCGGAGGAGATCATCGAAAACGCGCCAAGGTCGTGCAAAATGTCTTCGGCGGCAATGGTTTCGCGGCGAATGCGGCTTTCGGCAAACGCCACGTCTTCGGCAATCGACGGCGATAAGTGATGGCAAACCATCAGCATATCCAAGTGTTCGTCGACGGTGTTGATGGTGTAAGGGCGTGTTGGGTTGGTCGACGACGGCAAAACGTTGGCTTGTCCGGCGGCTTTGATAATGTCGGGAGCATGTCCGCCACCCGCGCCTTCGGTGTGGTAAGTGTGAATCACACGCCCTTTCATTGCCGCCAGCGTGTCTTCCAAAAAGCCGGATTCATTGAGCGTGTCGGTGTGAATGGCGACTTGTACATCCATTTCATCCGCCACACTCAAGCAATTATCAATCGCGGCGGGGGTTGTGCCCCAATCTTCGTGCAGCTTTAAACCAATCGCCCCCGCTGCCACTTGTTCGCGCAATGGGTCGGGCAAACTGACATTGCCTTTGCCCAAGAAACCGAGGTTCATGGGTAAACTGTCCGCCGCTTCCAACATGCGGTGCATGTTCCAAATCCCTGGCGTACACGTCGTGGCACTCGTCCCCACCGCCGGGCCTGTACCGCCGCCGATCATGGTGGTTACACCCGACATGAGCGCGTCGTCGATTTGTTGTGGGCAAATGAAGTGGATGTGCGTATCAATCCCGCCTGCGGTAATAATGTGCCCTTCGCCTGCAATCACTTCCGTACCCGCGCCGACCAGAATGTTCACACCTGCTTGCGTATCAGGATTCCCCGCTTTGCCAATGCCAACAATGCGCCCGTGTTTAATGCCAATGTCGGCTTTAACAATGCCCCAATGATCCAGAATCAGCGCATTGGTAATCACCACATCCACCACGTCCGCATCATTACGCTGGCATTGCCCCATGCCGTCACGGATGACTTTACCACCGCCAAATTTGACTTCATCGCCGTATACCGTGTGGTCGTGTTCGACTTCAATGATTAATGCCGTATCCCCCAAGCGCACCCGATCTCCGGTGGTAGGGCCGTACATTTCCGCATACGCCTGCCGACTGATCTTAACCATTACAACGCCCCCATGATCTTGCCCTGAAACCCGTACACCACGCGATCACCCGCAAAGGCGACCAATTCCACCTCGCGCGTTTGCCCCGGCTCAAACCTGACCGCCGTTCCTGCTGCAATGTTCAAACGAAAACCGCGAGTTTTCTCACGCTCAAACTGCAAGGCATTATTGGTTTCAAAGAAATGGTAATGCGACCCGACTTGAATCGGACGGTCGCCCGTGTTTGCCACCGTTAAGGTGACGGTATCGCGCCCAACATTGAGTGCAATATCGCCAGCGGCGGGGAAGATTTCACCAGGGATCATGTTTAGCTCCTTACACAATCGGGTCGTGTACGGTCACGAGTTTTGTACCATCGGGGAACGTGGCTTCGATTTGCACTTCGTGGATCATTTCCGCAATACCGTCCATCACGTCGTCGCGGGTGAGCAAAGTACGCCCGTAATCCATCATTTCCGCCACGGACTTACCGTCACGCGCACCTTCCATGATCGCGCAACTGATGTAAGCAATCGCTTCGGGGTAATTGAGTTTTAGCCCACGGGCTTTGCGCCGTTCTGCCAGTAATCCGGCGGTGAACAGCAGCAGTTTATCTTTCTCGCGCGGCGTGAGTTCCATGACTTCCTCCTAAGTGTTCCAAATGCGCGGCGGTGTCGCGGCTTTGCCCGTTATTTGTGGGCGTAAGGTTTGCCAAATCGTGCGCAGTAAACGGTGTGCCTGCTCGGTACTGTTACCCAAATAACGCAGCACCAATACGCCATTCAATAGCGTAACACCCGCCGTACCCGTTGCAAGGTTTTCGCACAATGGGCGCACGCTATCCAGCATCTCCACCGTGGCAGGCGTGGCAAATAAGGTCGCCATCACGGGTTGGGAACGTAACCCCGCCGCATGATGCAAATCCTGTTCCCCATTAATGCGAAACCGTTCCAGCACTAACGGTTTGTCGTCGCGGTACAACGCGGTTTTAAAGGTCGCCTGCCCCGTATCGAAGGCTTCCGCAATTACTGGGCGACCCAAACAGATCGGAAGAGCGTCGTGTAGGGAAAGAGTGTCTTCGCCTGTGTAG
>CAZTUZ010000012.1:0-31348 GCA_964617055.1 uncultured Thiothrix sp. | reverse complement strand
ACAAGAGCAAGATGACCGCCAACGGCCATTTGCACAAACTAATGAAACGATTGAGTAGGGATGCCATAGCAGTTCTTCAGGTGTTATGAGGCGGTTTTGCCACCGCATTTACCTTCGCCCATTTTACTGTGTAAGGCTTTGCGCTCTTCTGCGTCCAATGAACCATCTTTATTGGTATCGGCCTCATCGAACATCGCTTCGTGATGCTTGATAAATTCGTCTTTGGTGACTTTGCCGTCTTTGTCGGTGTCGGAAGGACAAGATTCGCCGTCATCGGTGGCTTTTTCATCGGCTTTTTTCATGCTGCCGCCGCACATGCCTGCACCGCATTTCATTTCGCTATTGGCTTTATTTTCCGCCAGTTGTTGAGGGGTGCTGTTCGTGGCAGAAAACGGGTTTTCGGCAAAGGCAACGGTTGTGCCGACAGCCAGTGTTGCGGCTAAGGTTAATTTCAGTTTGTTGTTCATGCTCGATCCTCTCATCGGTGGTTATCATTTGGCTCAATGCTGTGTGAGCTGCCAGTTAGGTCAGCGTATTGTACGAGAAGTTCCCACATTTGGGAGTGTTAATCGAAAAAGCTAATCATAACTAAGGCAACATCAGAAAAAATTTTTGCCTATACTTAGCCCCCTTCAAGCCCGTATCACTGTTGGATTTTTACCAGTTATCCACAACCTTTTGCGCATCTGGTGACAATATCTTGTGCTTGACCATGATTTGAAACACATCCTATAGTAGTTACCCTTAAAAAGCCGCCGCGCTTCTAATTATTTATCCATTGGCATTTGTCAAGACGTTTTCCACCATTGAGGATCAACATGCAAGCTGCAAACGCACCGGAAATGACAGTACAAGGTTCTGCTGCCCATTCTTTGCCCAAACCAAACCAAGCCTCGGCAAACTGCAAAGTGATCCGTCGTAATGGTCAAGTGACAGAGTTTGACGGTGGCAAAATCCAATTAGCCATGACCAAAGCGTTTCTGGATGTGGAGGGCAATCAAGCCTCTGGGTCGGCTCGCATTCACGATGCGGTTCACAAATTAACCGAACAAGTGATTGATGCGTTGCTGCGCCGCACGCCTGAAGGCGGCACGATGCACATTGAAGATATTCAAGACCAAGTGGAGTTAGCCCTAATGCGTGCAGGTGAACACAAAGTGGCTCGTTGCTACGTTTTATACCGCGAACAACGTGCTCGTTTACGCGCTGAAAAAGATGCCAAAGGCAAAAAGAAAGGCAAAAAGCCTGAGCATCACATTCAGGTAAAAACCGCTTCAGGTGATTTAAAGCCATTGGATGAAGCGCGTTTACGCAAAATCGTTGCCGAAGCGGTGGACGGTTTGGCTGGTGTGAATGGCGAGCAAGTGTTAGCCGCCGCCATGCGTAATCTGTACGACGGTATTCCTGAAAAAGAAGTTGCCACTGCGTTGATTATTAGCACGCGGGTATTGATTGACCGCGACCCGAATTATTCCCAAGTCACGGCGCGAATGTTGATGGATAGCTTACGCCGCGAAGCCTTGAGTTTCCTTGAAGGGCAAACCACCGAAGCCACACAAGTCGAAATGGCAACGCTCTACCCCGAAATGTTGGCAAAAACCATCAAACGTGCGGTGGAAGTGGAGCGTTTGGCCGATGAATTGGCGCGTTACGATTTGGCGAAATTGGGCGCGGCAATCAAGCCGGAACGCGATTTGCAATTTACCTATCTGGGCTTGCAAACCCTGTACGATCGCTATTTCCTGCACCACAATGGCGTGCGTTTTGAATTACCGCAAATTTTCTTCATGCGCGTGGCAATGGGCTTGGCGATCAACGAAGTGGAACGTGAGGATCGTGCTATCGAGTTTTACAATCTGCTGTCTAGCTTTGATTTCATGAGTAGTACGCCGACGCTGTTCAACTCTGGTACGCTGCGCCCGCAATTGTCATCCTGCTACCTCACTACTGTTCCCGATCACCTCGAAGGCATTTACGATGCCATCAAAGACAATGCCTTGTTGTCAAAATACGCAGGCGGTTTGGGCAACGACTGGACGCGCGTGCGCGGTATGGGCGCACACATCAAAGGCACGAACGGCAAATCCCAAGGCGTTGTACCCTTCCTCAAAGTCGCCAACGACACCGCCGTGGCAGTGAATCAAGGGGGAAAACGCAAGGGGGCGGTGTGTGCGTATTTGGAAACGTGGCACATTGATATTGAAGACTTTTTGGAGTTGCGCAAGAACACGGGTGATGAGCGTCGTCGCACGCATGACATGAATACCGCGAACTGGATTCCCGACTTATTCATGAAGCGCGTGGCAGAAGAAGGCGAATGGACGTTGTTCTCGCCGGATGATGCGCCGGATTTACACGAATTAACGGGCAAAGCGTTTGAAGCGCGTTACACCGAATACGAAGCGAAAGCAGCACGCGGTGATATTAAGTTATTCCGTAAAGTTAATGCCTTGCAATTATGGCGTAAAATGTTGGGGATGCTGTTTGAAACAGGGCATCCGTGGATTACCTTCAAAGACCCGTGCAACGTGCGTTATACCAATCAGCATATGGGGGTGGTGCATTCCAGTAACTTATGTACTGAAATCACCTTGCACACTAATGACAGTGAAATTGCTGTGTGTAATTTAGGGTCGGTGAATTTGCCCGCACATATTGTTGATGGCAAATTAGACGTGGCGAAATTGGAACGCACCGTGACGACTGCGATGCGGATGCTGGATAACGTGATCGACTACAACTATTACAGCGTGCCACAAGCGCGAAAATCTAACCTGCGTCACCGTCCGGTGGGCTTGGGGATCATGGGTTTCCAAGATGCGCTGTACAAAATGAATCTGGCGTATGCGTCGGCAGATGCGGTGACGTTCGCTGATCAAAGCATGGAAGCGGTGTCGTATTTTGCGATTCGTGCTTCCAGCGATTTAGCGGCAGAACGCGGGCGTTACCCCAGTTACAACGGCTCATTGTGGAGCAAAGGTATTCTGCCGATTGATTCTTTGGAATTATTGGGGGCGGAACGCGGCGAATATTTCGTCGTTGACCATACGCAAACACAGGATTGGGATGCGTTACGCAATAAAATCAAGCAGCAAGGTATGCGTAACTCCAATGTCATGGCGATTGCACCGACTGCGACGATTTCCAACATTTGCGGCGTGTCGCAATCCATCGAACCGACTTACCAAAACTTGTTCGTCAAATCGAATTTGTCGGGCGAATTTACCGTGATTAATCCGTATTTAGTCGATGATTTGAAAGCTCTCGGCTTGTGGGATGAAGTCATGATTAATGACCTTAAATACTTCGACGGCTCGGTACAACCGTTGGAACGCGTGCCGGATGCGATCAAAGCCAAGTACGCCACCGCGTTTGAAATCGACGCACGTTGGTTGGTCGAAGCCGCCAGCCGCCGCCAAAAATGGATTGACCAAGGGCAATCGCTCAACTTGTACATGAAAGAACCCAACGGCGCGAAACTCGACAACCTCTACAAACTCGCGTGGGTGCGTGGCTTAAAAACCACCTATTACCTGCGTACTTTGGGTGCAACGGGTGCGGAAAAAACCAGCTCCGACGACAGCAGCAGTGTCAGCAAACCCGCACTGAAAGTCGCCAGTAATCTCGTTTCCGTCGGCTCAGAAGCCCCCAAAGCCTGCTCAATACTCGACCCCGACTGCGAAGCGTGCCAGTAGATTTATATGTACGATTGGGTTTTTGACCGTAGTAAGCACATCTACACCAGCTTGGCTTTTGCCGAGTTGGTGAAAGATGCCGTGCGATTTTTTAATGGCACACCTGTGCATACGCTTCCGCCCCCTGAAAATTTTTTAGGAACTGGAGTGTATGCTATTTATTATACAGGGCAGTTTGAGCCTTATAAGCCATACGCTACTTTAAACCGTTTGGCTTATAACGTCCCCGTTTATGTGGGTAAAGCTGTTCCAAAAGGTTGGCGACAATCGCGTTCAACAGATGACGTTTTAAATCAATCGCGTGAATTACATAATCGTTTGCGTGAACATGCGCGTAGTATCAATGCGACGCATAATTTGATTCTGGACGATTTTAAGTGTCGTTTTGTGATTGTTGAAGGTGAGGCCTCAGACATGATAGGTACGTTGGAAGCTGCATTAATTAAATGGCATAGACCGTTGTGGAATACGGTCGTTGATGGTTTTGGGAATCATGACCCCGGTAAAGGGCGTTATGAGCAAGCTAAATCGGATTGGGATGTGATTCATGTTGGTCGATCGTGGGCAGATAAATGCAAAGGGCAGTGTGCTACATCAGATGTGATTTTGGCTAATATTGTGCAGCATTGGCAGCAGTTAGGGCTGGTATAATGAAAACCTTGGAACTGTTTTCTGGTGCAGGTGGTTTAGCCAAGGGGTTGGCATTAGCGAGGTTTGAGCATTGTCGATTAGTGGAGTGGAATAAACACGCTTGTATTACCTTACGACATCATTTTGGTTCTGAAAGGGTTTTTGTGGGTGATGTGCGTGATTTTCATTTTGTGGATGTCGCTGGCGTAGATGTGGTGGCAGGTGGTCCCCCGTGTCAACCTTTTTCCTTAGGGGGAAAACATCAGGCAGAACGTGATCAACGCGATATGTTTCCGTATGCGATTCAAGCAATTCGTGAACTACAACCCAAAGCCTTTATTTTTGAAAACGTCAAAGGTTTATTGCGAAAATCCTTTGCGGATTATTTTGAATACATTTTACTGCGTTTGACATACCCCGATTTTAAACCGCAGTTGGATTTGGATTGGCAATTTCATTTACAGTTATTACGCAAACTGTCACCGTCAAACTATCAGGGTTTGCAATACAAGGTGAGTTATCAATTATTAAATGCTGCTGATTATGGTATTCCACAACATCGTGAGCGGGTGTTTATTATCGGTTTTCGTGATGATTTAATGGTGAACTGGCAATTTCCGATCGCAACGCACAGCGGATTGCGATTGTTGTGGGATAAATGGGTGACGGGTGATTATTGGAATCGGCACGATTTAGCCCCGAATGAGTCTGCACCGACTCATACCCAACAAAAATCTTTGGCACATATGCGCCAGCTTTCAGTCCCCCCTACATCGCTGGCATGGCAGACTGTGCGCGATGCGTTGTGTCATTTGCCTGATCCACGTTCGGTACACGGGATTACGGATCATATTTTTCGTGATGGCGCACGAGTTTATCCGGGGCATACGGGCAGCGATCATGACTCACCAGCAAAAACTTTGAAAGCAGGTGATCATGGTGTGCCGGGTGGTGAAAATATGTTGCGCTATTGTGATGGTTCAGTGCGTTATTTTACGGTGCACGAAGCCAAATGCTTGCAAACATTTCCGGCTGATTATTGCATTCACGGTACATGGGGTGAAGCTATGCGACAAATTGGCAATGCTGTGCCTGTGCAGTTGGCACAGTTGTTGGGGGATCGCTTATCGCAAGCCATTCAGGATGCAGAGCAACAGCGCAATGTGATGTCTGTGCCACGATTTGCGTTCGGGTAAGTTAACTTTACTGTATTTTGAACCTGTTGGACTGGTCGATGCTCTTAGTTGAGGCGGAATCATCCAATAGTGACCAATTATCGTTTGATTTATCTATTTAAGAAATTAATCGTCACGCGCTGTCGATGAGGAACGTTACAATGATATTGAACTGGGATGACCCGCTTTCCAACCCCACTTCCAAGGTGAATGGAAGTAAACTTAAGGGTACAATGCCCGCCTTTTTGAACGACCCTACTGTGGAGGTAAACTCAAGTGAGCTCAATGCTGAAACCCAAGTCGCAATTGAACCGTCAACGCAGCAGAAGACGGTTACAACGGCGGTAATGGGTGCGGCTTCTCTGCCCCTGAACGGAGAAGCCGTGACAAGTGCCAGCAGTTCACGAGTACGCCCCACGGTTCAGAGCGAACCGTTCAAACCACAACAGCCGATTCGTGCCGAAGATAAGCGCGTTATCAATGGCAGCGGCGACATTAACCAGCTTGCGCCGTTTAAATACCCGTGGGCATGGGAATTTTTCATCAATGCCAACAAAAATCATTGGACACCGCTGGACATTAATATGGCGCAGGATGTCCACGATTACCATCATAACCTCAAGCCCGAAGAACGCCACGTTTACGAAAATGTGCTGGCGTATTTAACCACGTCGGACATTTTGGCAATGCGCAATATCGGTTTAGCCGTCATGGAGAAAATGACCGCGCCGGAATTGCAGATTTACCAAGCGCGTCAGGTATACGAGGAGGCTCTCCATACTTGGACTTACCAGCATTGCATTGAAACCATTGGGTTGGATCAAGCGGAAATCTATAACCGTTACCGTGTAGTGCCGGAAATCAATGGCAAGATTCAATTGGCAAACCGCCGTTTATACGATGCGTTGCGCCCTGATATTGACCTGAAAAACCGCGACGATTTGCACAACTTCGTGTTGTCGTACACCTTCTTTGCGGGGATTTTTGAAGGTTGCTGGTTCTATAACGGCTTTTCACCGATTTTCGCCCTGCAACGCCGTGGCTTAATGAAAGGCACGGGCGAACAATTGCAATACATTATGCGTGACGAAGTATTGCACTGTTCGTTTGGGATTCGCGTGGTACGTCAAATCATGCAGGAAGAAAACGTGCAGCTTGATCCGCAAGCCGTGCGCCAAATGTGGGACGAAGCGGAAGCAGCGGAAATTAACTATTCCCAATATTTGTTGCCCACCCCGATTTTGGGTTATTCCGCGCAAGACCATCAGGAACAGTTCCGTTTCATAGCCAACCGTCGCGCCCGCCAATTGGGTTTGGACGAACCGTTTGCAGGCGCACAAAACGCACTGCCGTGGTTGGATGAACAATCCAATATGCGCAAGGAAAAGAACTTCTTCGAGACCCGCGTGACCGAATACCAAACAGGTGGCGCATTAAAGTGGGATTAAAACGCTTTCTTGCTCCTGAGACTAAAAAGCCCGATTAATTCGGGCTTTTTCATTAGTGAGGCTTGTCACCGAAATCCCATAAATTAATTTCTATACTATATTCGATAATAGTTTTTTTTATTTGGCATTGCTGAGTGTCTTTTCTAATTCGTTGAGTTTATGTATATGATTTTAAAATCTCTAGGGGCGGGTATGGTTAGCCTAAGTCTGTATCGGGTATGGGTTAGGTGCATCGGTTTTGGTGCGTTAATTGGAATGCTTTTTATGAACCCTGCAATGGGGGCAGACTCTTATCGCCTTACGGTAGCGAAGTCGGGCAATGGGAGTGTGCTGAGTATGCCTGAGGGCATTGCTTGCGGTGATGATTGTTTCCATTTATACCCCAGTGGTACGAGCGTGACTTTAACGGCTGTGCCAACGACAGGAGAGGGGTTCTTTCGGTGGTCTGGATGCACGAGCACGGTCGGTAATGTTTGTACGGTTACGGTGGATGCGGCGAAAAGAGTATTGGCTGTTTTTAAACCCTTGTTGGACTTAAGTATCCGCAAAGTGGGGACAGGCACTGGTACGGTGGTGAGTACACCTGCGGGGATTCACTGTGGCTTGACGTGCAATGCAACGTATTTTCAAGACAGTTATGTCACTTTAAGAGCAACGCCTGCATCCACTTCACGCTTTATTGGTTGGTATGGCAACGGTGCAGAAGCCTGTGGTACGGCAATGACGTGCCGTGTTCAGATGAGTGTCGCCCGCCAAATAGCAGCACAGTTTGATCTTGTGTTAGTGGTGGGGCACAACGGTAATGGCAAGGTGGTAAGCCGTGATGAAGGGATCAATTGTGGCAGTGACTGTGCTCAGTCATACGAGCGGGATAAATTGGTTGAACTCACCGCAACGCCCGATACGGGTTATGGTATTGCTGCATGGTCAGGTTGTACTAATGCGCAAGGGGCTACTTGTTTGGTGAGGATGAATGCGAGTAAAAATGTTACGGCGACATTTAAACCTCTAGTAAACCTGAGTGTGACGAAACAAGGTTCAGCGAATGGGGTAATACGCAGTATGGTTGCGGGTATCGCTTGCGGTACGACCTGTTCCACGAATGTGGTGGCGGATACGGTCATGACGCTGAAAGTTACCCCAGCAACAGATGCGGTATTTTTAGGCTGGATGGGGGCTTGTGAAGGGAATGGGGATTGTGTTGTCACCATGAGTACTGCCAAACAAGTAACAGCGGTGTTTGGGCGTTTGGCAAAGCAAGGAAAGTATTGGGTGACAGGTTATTTGCCTGGTTATTCGCAGAACTGGGATGGTGGGATTCCGTATTTGCGTTCGATTGACTGGAATACGATGACGCACATCATTCACCATTCGGCATTGCCCAATGCTGATGGTAGTTTGGATCTTGACACGAATGGCATTACCAGTGTGCGTCGCCAAGCAGCGATTACGGCAGCTCATCAACATGGAGTGCCGATTATCTTGGGTTTAAGTGGTTGGGACACATGCTATCGCACAGTGTTAGCGGATACAGAGTTGCGGGCGAAGTTTTTGGGTCAAGTATTAATGCTGTTGGACGAAGGTTATGACGGTATTGATGTGGATTTTGAACCCATTGTACGCTGGGGAGAAGAAGACAACCCAGACTACGAAGCCTTTATTAATGAACTGTATAGTGCTTTGCAAAGTCGCACTTCTGCTTTGTTGAAACGTGCGCCGTTGCTTACGGTGTCAGCGATTTACCGCGAACACAAATTATTAGCACGATTACAGAGTAAGTTTGACCAAATCAATATCATGGCGTATGACCAGTCTGGTACGATGCAGGGTATTACTTGGCATGATTCTGCATTGTACAGTGCAGGTTATGCTTATCCCAGCACGGGTCAGCCAGTCGTTTCGGTAAATTCCTATATCAACACCTGTTTAGCCGCAGGGATTCCGGCAGCAAAGCTGGGGTTAGGGGTTAGTCTGGAAACACGTTTGTGGATTGGGGGCGAAGGCACACCGACAGGTGGTGCGGCATTACCTTATCAAACATGGACAACCATGCCGCGTCATTTCATGAGCGACGGTTCGGTATTGAAAGAAAGTTACGCAACGTTATTGGATAAATATTACGACCCCGCTCATGCGTATTGGGATGAGGGGGCAAAAGTGCCGTATTTAAGTTTCGACCGTGACGGTTCGGCTGAGGATATGTTTATTTCCTATAACGATGAGCGTTCAGTGCGAGAAAAGCTGAAATACATGCAAGCGAGAGGTTTGGGCGGGGCAATGTTATGGACTTTGCACTATGATTATCGTCCCGCATTTGTGGGTGATGATCAGCACCCGATTATTAGTACCATTCGCGATACCTTGTATTAGGCCAATACCATTTATCGAGAAAATTTATGTTTGGTAGGGTTTAATCGGCAATCCCGTCTCAGGCTGACTATGTTTGTAGTGGGGCGTGCTAAATCATGTATTAGTACGTTATGTAATTAAGAAAAACATAAATCAGCAGGTGATAGAGATTGATGAATATTAAGCAACTTAACCATGACCATGCGATAGACAGTGGTGAAAATACAATTTTCTTTGAAAAGCAACATAGTGAGTTTCCGAATCTGGTGATTCGGACTCATTTGGCAGAGGCGGTTATTAGCCTCTATGGTGGGCAAATTTTATCTTATAAAACACGCGAAGATGCACGGGATTTATTATTCTTAAGTCCCGATGCGTTTTATCAAAAAGGCAAAGCCATTCGCGGAGGTATTCCCATCTGCGCCCCGTGGTTTGGGGTTGACCCAACACAGTCAGGGCGACCATCTCATGGTTTTGCACGTTTAAATGACTGGTCAGTGATAGCGACTTCTATTTCACAGGAGGGGGAAGCACAAGTCGTTCTCTGCTGCGCTAGTAATCCTGAAACCTATGAGCTATGGCCGAACACCTTGCGTTGGGAACTGCATATTACCGTGGGAAAAACCCTGCGTTTGGCATTAACAACGCATAATACCGGAATGCGGGATTTCACGATTAGCCAAGCTTTGCATACCTATTTTGCGGTTGGTGAGGCAGCACAAACCTATATTCTGGGGTTTGATCGTCTGGATTACTTCGATAATGCTCGAGCAGGACAGGGCGTACTGAAACAGCAATCTGGCACAATTGGGATTCATGAGGAAGTGGATCGTGTATACACTGCATCCCCGCCTGAAATCAGTCTGCTAGATGCAGTGTGGAAACGACGCATTCGCATTACCGCCAGCGGTAGTAATAGCACGGTCGTGTGGAATCCGTGGGAGACGATTGCAGCGAGTATGGCGGATTTGCCGAATCACGCTTACCGTCACTTTGTGTGTATTGAAACCAGCAATGCGGGTTTGGATACCATTACGCTCGCAGCGGGTGAAGCACACACCTTGGCAGTTGAATACTCATGTGAAACGTTGGACATCTAGTCATGGCTTAGGGTCTTTACCTGACTTTTCCCCCTCAAGAAAAGCATTCAACCGGATGCTTTTCTGGCACAAGTATGGAAGAATAGAAGGCGGATAACTCTAAAACGACAATACATTCTGCGTCACAGGTACAGCACGCTTGCGTGCTAAAAATAAAAAATCAGCAATAGAACCGCTAATAGCTAGTACTGTTTTTTTAAACAAAAGGAGGAGAATACATGGGACGCATCGCACTCGTGACTGGAGGCACTCGTGGCATTGGTGAGGCAATTTGTGTTGCACTCAAAGATGCAGGCTACACTGTTGTTGCTAACTATGGTGGCAATGATGACGCAGCAAAAGAGTTTACCCAACGCACTGGTATCCCTGCTGTCAAATTTGACGTTTCTGATTTCAACGCCTGCCAAGAAGCCATTGCTGGCATCGAAAAGGAATACGGTCCTGTCGATGTTTTGGTGAATAATGCAGGTATTACCCGTGATGGCACGATGCACCGCATGGACTTCGCGCAATGGGATAAAGTCATCCAAACCAACTTAGCGTCTTGCTTTAACACTTGCCGCGCGGTGATCGACGGAATGCGAGCGCGTAACTTCGGTCGCATCGTGAATATCGGTTCGGTGAACGGTCAAGCAGGTCAGTACGGTCAGGTCAACTACGCAGCGGCAAAATCTGGTATCCACGGTTTCACCAAAGCATTAGCCAAAGAAAGCGCGGCAAAAGGCATTACTGTCAATGCTATCGCTCCGGGTTATGTTGAAACTGACATGGTTCGCGCCGTACCGCAAAACGTGTTGGACAAAATCATCCAAACCATTCCGGTTGGGCGTTTAGGCATTCCAGAAGACATTGCGCGTAGCGTCATGTTCTTGATTGCCGACGAAGCCAGCTTTATTACGGGTTCTACCTTGTCCATCAATGGTGGTCAACACATGTACTAAACCGTTTTCGGTTTAATGCGCTTAACATGATGCAGCCTGCGGGCTGCATTGTGTTTTTGGGGGCGTGGTTACTTGCATTTCACGCTTTAAGCCTTGAGAATGCCCACTTTTCCCGTCAGCATTCGACATTCCCATGAGCAAAAAGCGCGACATTCCCATTTTCAAGCACCCGATTATTGAAACCCACTGCCATTTGGATTACTTGGAAGGCGATGTGTTGGATGCAGCTTTGCAAGCCGCGCAAGCGGTGAATGTTGAGCGCATTATTACCATTGGTGTGTCGCCGGATAATCTGCAAAAGGTCGTGGATTTGGCGGAACGTTACCCACAAGTGTGGGGCACGCAAGGTATTCACCCGCACGATGCGGATGATTACACCGCTGATGTGGAAGCACAGATTCGCCAGAATGCCTTGCATAACAAAATCTTAGCGATTGGGGAAATCGGGTTAGATTACTATTACGACCATTCCGACCGTACCAAACAACGCGCCGCGTTTGAAAACCAGCTACAGATTGCCATTGATCTAAACTTACCCGTGGTGATTCACAGCCGCGATGCGGATGACGACACCGCCGCGATTTTACGCAATTTTGTTGGGAAAATGCCCAAACGTGGCGTGATTCACAGCTTCACGTCAGGCAAAGCCTTGGCAGAATATTGCTTGAGCGAAGGTTTCTGCCTTGGGTTTAACGGCATTAGCACCTTCAAAGCCGCCGATAATGTGCGTGAAATCATTGGGTTGACTCCCATTGAACACATCCTATTTGAAACCGACGCGCCGTATTTAACGCCCATACCCTACCGTGGGCAGAAAAACGAACCCAAATACCTACCATTTATTGCCGAACACGTCGCCCACGTCAAAGGCATCGGCGTGGACGAATTACTACCACAAGTCTGGCAAAACAGCCTCACCACGTTTTGGGAATAGGTTAGATACCCTGCTGCTGCAACCACATTTCCAGCAATGCCATGTGCCAGAGTTTGCTGCCTTGGATGCGGGTTAAATGCGTTTCGGGGGCGGCGAGTACCGCATTAATGTAGCGGGGTTGGAACAGCCCGCGTTCGCGGCAGGTTTGCGAGGTGAGTAAATCGCGCATCATGTCGAGAAATTCACCACGCACGAATTTCAGCGCAGGCACGGGGAAATAACCTTTAGGGCGGTCGATAACGCTATCAGGGACGAGTCCGCGTGCGATTTTTTTCAAGACGTATTTACCACCGTCGCGCAGTTTGAGTTCGGGCGGCATTTGTGCGGCGAGTTCGACCAATTCGTGGTCTAAAAATGGCACACGCGCTTCCAAACCCCACGCCATTGTCATGTTGTCCACGCGCTTGACCGGATCATCGACAATAAACGTGGTGGTATCGGCACGCAATACCGCATCGAGCGTTTCTTCCGCATCGGGTGATTCCAACAATTCGCGCACCAAATCGCCCGTGTAATCGTGGGTGTGGAACGCAGGTTGCAGCATTGCCGCCATTTCGTCGTGTTCGCGGTCAAAATAATACGGCGCGAGGCGTTTTAGCAGGTCTGGGTTTTTGTCAGCGTGCGCTTGCGGATACCAGAAATAACCGCCGAACACTTCGTCCGCGCCTTGCCCCGATTGCACCACTTTAACGTGCTTGGCAACCTGTTCCGACAGCAAATAAAAGCCAATCGCATCTTGCCCGAACATCGGTTCTGCCATGTTTGCCACCGCTTCCGGCAGGCGCAATAAGGTTTGTTCGTTAGGAATGTGGAACTTGTGGTGCGTGGGTTGGAAACGTTCCACCACCGCGTCGGAATATTCGTATTCGCTGCCTTTTTCTTCAGGCTGATCGTCAAAACCAATGGTGAAGGTGCGAATGTCCTGAATGCCGATTTCTGCCAATAAACCAACCAATAAGCTCGAATCCAAGCCCCCCGATAACAACACGCCCACCGGAACGTCGGCAATGTTATTGCGGCGGCGCACGGCGGTTTTCAGTGCGTCGTGAATGGCGTTAATCCATTCGGGTTCGGAACGCGGTTCGGCGGGGCGACGCGCTACCAGATTCCAGTAACGTTTGATTTCCTGCCGTCCGTCAGCATGAAGGGTCAATGAATGCGCAGGCTGTAACTTACGAATGCCGTTTAAAATCGTGCGCGGCGCAGGCACAACCGCGTGCAAACTGAACAAGTTGTGCAATGCCAGCGGATCAAGGCTGGTATCGACGTTCGGCGTGGTCAGCAAGGCTTGCGTGTTGGAAGCAAAGCGAAAACTATTGCTATCCGTCGTGTAATACAATGGCTTAATGCCCATGCGGTCGCGTGCCAAAAACAGCGTTTTTTTGTGCATGTCCCAAATCGCAAACGCAAACATTCCCAGCAAATGCTTGGGAGCATCCGCGCCCCATTCGGCATAGGCTTTCAGAATGACTTCGGTATCGCCATTGGAAAAAAAGTGATGCCCCCGCGCTTGCAGTTCCTTACGCAATTCGGGGTGGTTGTAAATTGTGCCATTGAACACCAATGCCAAACCTGATTCCGCGTCCACCATCGGCTGGCTGGATTTGTACGACAAATCAATAATCGCCAAGCGTCGATGCCCGAATGCTAAACCGCCATCGGAAAAACTCCCCGCATGATCAGGGCCGCGCTTTTCCAGTTGCGCCATCATGGTGTTGAGGTTGTGCAAGTCAGGCAATTGCCCATCCAGTCGCCGTTCGCCGCAGATTCCGCACATGGTCGTATCCTTCCTTCATGAATTGGTGTTCTGTCGTGCAGTCTGCCATAAACTCGCCGCCAACGCGAAACACCGCATTGTGCTTGCAGCTTAGTGCTAACACTTTAGTAATGTGTGGAAGCGGTTTGATGGGATTGGCAAGCCCGAACCTTTGCGGCACGGGCTGTCGGGTTATTGGTCACGGCGCATTAACGATGAACATCGCTTGGTTTATAAAATAGATGGCGAGGATTTGCTCATTGCCATGTGCCGTTACCATTACTGATGATTAATTATGCGGTGGATTTTGCATACCATTGAGGAACTCATTAAATGACCCCGCATTGTTAGGGGTGTTCGGGGCAGGGTTATTTGTGCCGTTATCCTCAGGTTGATTATTCACTCCGCGCAAATTGAAGGTGTGGCTGGTGGTATTTTTGGGCTTAATCACGAGGCTTTGTTCGCCAGTGAAGTCGCGGAAAGTAAAACTGACGATGACTTCTTGCGCGGGTAAGCTCATTTCTGCCATCGAGACGTTTTTCACGCGGTTGAGAATTGTGCCGTCGAGTTCGCGCACAGTGAAGTCGACTTTCAGCGGTGAACCATCATCGGCGGATAGTGCCACGACACGCAGTTTGCCGATTTTTTCATCTTGTTCGTCCACGGCTGGTTTGGTAGGGGAAGGTGCAGGCGTTGCTACAGGAGCTTGTGCTGTGAGGGGGAGGGCAAAAATTTCACTGACGCTGGCTTTAGGGGGAACGGTAATGTTGCGTGTGACGCTGGCGCGTCCGTTTGCCCGCACACTGACTTTGTAAAGCCCTGCTTTAAGGTTGAAAACGGTTTGTGCTGTTGCAGCGGCGGCATCGACATTTGTGCCATCGGTTTTTTGCACATAAATCGAAGCAGCAATGGGTTTATTGTCTTCGGCGGATTGCGCGAGGATTTCTAAGCTTCCCGTGCTCACGTTGCTGCCTGGTCGCGCGGTGTTGTTCGTCGGTGGTGTGGTGGCACTGGGTGGTGTAGTTGTTGGTGGCGTGGTCGCGCTTGGCGGTGTGCTGGGTTGGTCGACTTCAGGAACAGGCTTTTCGTCGATCAGGCTGGGGTTCACCTTGTCGCTTGGGGTTTCGGGGCGAGTAACGTCGCGTTGGGTTGCGACTTTTTCACCATCTGTCGCGCCGACATTGGCTATGTTGCCGGAATAGTGCGTAACAGCAGGTTGCTGACTCCAGCTATCCGTGATGGCAGGAGCTTTGGGCGTGTCGTCCACCATTAGGCTTTTGACACCCATAAGGGCAAAAACAAACAGTAAGCCAATACCAAGGCCGCCTAAGAGTAATTTCAGTTTTCCATTCATGTGGGTTGTGCTCTGTAAGGTGTGCGCAGAAAAAGACGCATGGATTGTGAATGCGTCGATTCTAGCAAAGTCTTTATCCGCGTTTGCTGGTTTTATAGTACAGGTCGCTTGCGTGCGTGCGGGGAGTGCCAAGATAATCCATGCTTTAAAAGCAGACTTATTGCACCACGAGCCTGAAATAGCCTATCTTACGCGCTTTGATGTTTAAGACTAACTCAGACTAATCACGACTAGAGGAGTAACGACCGATGGCTCATACCCTGCCAGCTCTGCCTTATGCAAAAGACGCACTCGCGCCACACATGTCTGAAGAAACCTTCAGCTACCACTACGAAAAGCACCACAATGCTTACGTTGTGAACCTGAATAACCTGATTGCAGGTACAGCGTTTGAAACCTTGAGTTTGGAAGAAATCGTTAAAACTGCACCCGCAGGCGGCGTTTACAACAATGCTGCGCAAGTGTGGAATCACACATTCTTCTGGAACTGCATGACACCTAACGGTGGTGCTGCTCCAACAGGCGCATTGGCAGATGCAATCAACGCGAAATGGGGTTCTTACGACGCATTCAAAACTGCGTTCACCGCTTCTGCGGTTGGCAATTTCGGTTCTGGCTGGACTTGGTTGGTGAAAAAAGCCGACGGTTCGGTTGACATCGTGAACATGGGCGCGGCTGGTACACCATTAACCACTGGCGACACCGCGTTGCTGTGCGTTGACGTGTGGGAACACGCTTACTACATCGACTATCGCAACCTGCGTCCTAAATTCGTCGAAACCTTCCTGAACAATCTGGTGAACTGGGAATTTGCAGCGGCGAACTACGCAGCGTAATTCTTACTCGCCATTTCCCGATTGCCTAAAAAGCCGAGTTTGTCTCGGCTTTTTTTGTGTTCGTCTTCAGTAGTATTGCGGATACATTGCTTAAGTAAAAATACTTAACCTGATCCTAAGAAACTGACGTATAACAACATAAGACTTATGCGTTGATTTGGTTTTGGTAATAGGCAGGCTAGGCATGGAGTATCGACATGACGCAGTGGCAACGGCGGCTCATATTGGTAGGGTTGATAAGTATCAGTAGTATGATGGGAGTTTATGCCGCGCCTAAACGTTTGGCAGCGGTGGAAAACGAAGTGGTATTAGGCTTTACCGCAGAAGATAGCCCCGTTAGTGCTGCTGAGACATTGCGTGGCAAACCCACTGGAGAAGTTGCGGGATTTTGTCGGGCGGTGAAGGAACAGCTTGTGCAACAGGGCTATCGCGTGACGTTACAGGAACTGGATTTAAACGCACGGTTTGTGCCTTTTGCTCAAAGCCTGCAAGGGCGTAAAGGGGTGGAATGTGGGCCGTATTCCTTGACCCGCGAACGCGCTGAATTGTTAGCGACTCTTCCCAAAGTGAAGGGTGAATTTACAGCACCGTTTTGGACGACCAGTACCAAATTATTGATACGCAAAGCGCAAATCCCTGCCTTATATTCTGAACATCCTGATCATTTGCGGATTGGGGTATTAAAAACCCCGACCACGACTGTACCTGTGACTTCCACCTTGATTGGGCGTGTGTTTCCGCGTACCGAACTGGTGGCAGTGCAAACCAAAGCTGAGGCGTTGCAACGCCTGCAATTGCCCACGGATGATACGCAGGCATTGGATGCGTATGCCAGCGATGAGGTGATGTTATCCGACATGCTGACACGGGATATTCACCCCGAACGGCAAGCACAATACCGTATCGAACCCGCTGGTATGGGGTATTCGCGGGAAGACTACGCCTTGATAACGTATAACGATTCGGCACTAACTAGCTTGTTGAACGCGTGGTTACAAACAGAGCAAGCACAGCAAGCGGCTGCGACAATGGCGGTATCACACCACAGTTTTGATGTGTTTACCCCGTGGTTGGCGTGGTCAGAACGTGGTGATCATTGGGAAATTCTGCAACGTTGGCTATGGGGCGGGATATTGTTTGGCGGTGTGGTTTTGTTGACCATGATGGTGTTGTTCTGGCGACTGTGGCGTAAGGTACAGGTAATTTCTATACCGTTAATGACACCTAGTTTTGCGCCCAAAGTGCCAGAAAGCGCGGCGGATAAAGGCTTATTTCTGCATTACTCGCGTGAACTGCATGACAATATTTGCCAGTTGATTGTGGGGGTGAAACGCCAAGTCGAAATGGCAGAACGCTTATTGGAACAAGAACAGCACCCAGCGCGTAATAGTTTGGTAATGTCGCTGGATACATTGGATCAAGTCAGCCAAGAAGTGCGACGTATTTCTCATGAAATGCACGAAGAAGCTGAGGATACATTGGATGATTTGCTGCATGATTTCAATGCACGGACAGGTATTACGGTGCAACGTATGGGGAATCTGCATTGGCGTTACATTCCCGAAACCATCAGTAACGAGTTGTATCGTGTGGTACAAGAGGCCTTAGCGAATGTGGAACGCCATGCCCAAGCTACGCAGTTGTGGGTGTTATTAGCACACGGTAACAATCAACTGCAATTGCGCATTCAAGATAATGGTTGTGGGTTTGAGTTTCACCGATTGGAACGCAATGGCATCGGCTTGAAAAATATGCGGGATCGTATCCGAAGCTTGTCAGGTTTATTCACGCTGGACAGCATAGCAAGTAAAGGAACGGCAATCACGATTACCGTCCCTTGCGAAGTGATTCAATAACTGAATCAGTATGTTACTGCGCAGTGCGTACTAAGCGTGCATAGACTTTAGCACTGCGTTTTGGCCAGATGTCATTACCATCCAAGAAGGTGATAGCAATGGCGGAGTGTTCATAAGAGCTATGGATTGGCGGTGTGCTGCTCCAAAATGCTGAACTGTTGTAGCTGGGGAATACCACAGGATTAATGGCAGGGTCGTAGTTACGACGCTCGATAATACTGCGTAACTCTTGGACATTGGGTAAACGCCAGTCGCTATATCCGCCTACCAAGTTTGCATTGGCAGTTTGCGCGGCTTTGAGTGCCTCTGACCATGAAAGTAAAGTGTTTTCATTGGTGCACAGGTCATCTGTGTAGGTGGTTGGTGTGCCCGAATTACTATAACCCGTACCGATAGGGCAACGTTGCCACATTAACCCTGTGACCTTATCAGTGGCATTGCCATTAGTGTCGAAGGTGAATTGGCTTGTAGGGGTGTATTCTTTCATTGCTGTATTGGTATAAGCATTAGCGGCATTGGCTAACAAAACACTGCCCAATAATGCACAAGTGACAGCCAGTTGTTGTGCTTTACGCATAAACATAATCCTTTCTTAAATCCATAACCTGCTGTTTGAGCAATCTATTTACCGTCACGAACTAACATGACATGGTGAGCAATGGTTTTACCGTTTTCAGGGTTGTCATTGCCGCCATTAATGCCAACGAACCACGCGTTACTATTGGCATGAGCGTAGTTTGTGCCTGTCCAGTAAACCCAGGACTTCGTGCTCCAAATGTAGCTGGGGAAGTAGTTCTGATCGATAGCAGGTTCTTCAAAAGATGCGTCTGCAATGCCCTGCAATTCATTTACTTCAGGCATCCGCCAGTCAGTTGCACCACACCAACCTTGCGCATTAACCGCGTTCACGAAGCTTTGCGTGTCACAGTTACTACCCTTGCAATAGCCGCTGTTTTGCAAACCTGCATTACCGCCATTGGTGGCACTGTTGGAGTTGTACCAAGAGTACACCCAGTTAAAGTCATGTAGGCCACCGTCTTGGGTTTTTACTTCCCAGATCAAGCCCGTTACATTGTCTTTCAAGCATGACCAACTGGTCGCAGAAGCGGGTAGAGCCTGACCTGCGCTGCTGATTTTGGTGAAACTAAAGCCCGCATGACCGTCACTGTCATCGTTGTCAGTGACATCGCGGCCTGATTGCCCGTCTTGTCCTTGTGGCACGGCATCGCCGTCTGCATCGGTAGTGAGAGCGCAGCTCAGGTTATTATTGTTGGTATGACCATTCGCATCGCCCGTGCTGGTGAAGGCGTAGTCACTACAAGTTGTCACGCCACTGTCATTGACTTTACCCGTTGGGGTAGGTTGCATAACGGTGTTGGCGTTGACCGTGACTGTGACCGTAGCCGCGCTGGAGGTGGCTGAACCATCATTAACGGTATAAGTAAATGTGTCTGTTCCGGTGTAACCAGAGGTTGCTGTGTAAGTTGCTGTGAAGCCGCTGAGCGTGACCGTACCGTGTTGTGGCTTGCCGCTGATGGCTGCTGTTAATTTATCGCCGTCAGCATCCGTACCCGTGAGGGTGATCTTTTGGGCGATACCTGTGATCGCGGTGGCAGTGACAGCCGTGGCGACAGGGGCAGAATTGACGGTGGTAACGGTCAAGCTAACCGTTGCAGTGCCGGAATCGGCTTTGCCATCGTTAGCTTTGTAAGTGAAGCTGTCTGAACCACTGTAACTGCTAGTTGGCGTATAGGTTGCGGTGCTGCCACTGATTGTGACTTTACCGTTCGTTGGGCTTTTAACCACGCTATAAGACAATGAATCGCCGTCGGCATCCGTTCCTTGAAGTTTGATAGCCGTGCTGGCATCTTTTTTTGCTGTTGTGGTGACATTGCCAACCACTGGAGCGGTGTTGCTTGTGCCCGTCCCTGTCCCTGAGGAAGAAGAGCCACCACCACAAGCAGTCAAGACCAGTAGACTAGACGCTAATACCCCTATTGGTAGCCAACGAAAATTTTGTTGTAAAGTCATTTTTGCACCTTTCAAAACAAAGCGATGTAATTTGATAGACTGATGTTATGTAGTATTTAGTATATTTTTTATAAAAAATATCTACTAAATTAATCGAATTTTTTTATCGAATATTAATTCAATAAATTTATACGGGGAAAAATTTGTTAGTGATCACATTTTCGAGGATCAAGCCCTGAAAATAGGGGTTGAGTAGTTTTACCTGAGTAATAATTTTTTCAAAAATACTCAGTTCTACGAATGTTGGTAATAACAAAATTTCAGCAAGCTGTTGGGGGTGTCATCAGGCAAAGTCAGGAGGTTTCGTCAGCATAACGGCGCGAGCTGCACTAAACTTGAAGATGACATAAGGCAGTTATTAATAAAAAGTCCGTTTGGTGTTGAGGAGATCGTTATGTTTGCTAGGGTGATGCGGCATGGAGCGTAAAATCCGTTTATTAATCGTCGATGATAATGAGTTAGCGTGCAAAGGTACTGCCGCGTTGTTGGCACTTGAGCCAGACATTAGTGTGGTGGGCATGGCGGCAAATGGTGAAGAAGCCCTGCAAAAAGCCGCGCAATTGCAGCCTGATCTGGTGTTAATGGATATTCAAATGCCTGTTATGGACGGCTTGGAAGCAACACGTCGTTTGAAGGAGTCTTATCCCCAAATCAAGGTCATTGCGCTGACCATGTTTGATTCGGATGCTTATTTGATGCAAGTAATGAATGCCAAGGCAGAAGGTTACGCCTTAAAAAGCATTGACTATCAGAAGCTCCTGACGACTATCCACTGTGTCCATGCGGGCTTATTTACCTTTCCGCCATTATTGCGCCCCGCCGTTATGACAGAAACGGTGGTGAATGAGCTGTACGATATGCATTTAACGCCGCGTCAATTGGAAATTGCGCGTTTGTGGGTGGAAGGATTATCCGCCGGAACAATCGCTAGTCGTTTGACGATTAGTACGCGCAGTGTGCAAACGCATATTCAGAATATCTATCTTGCCAGCCAAACGAAAAATCGCATCGAACTGTTAAAGTATTTGCAAAAATACGCTAGTGTTTAAAGCTGTTATAAAGTCAGTAGCAGTGTTCAGGCAGTCTTCGGGCTGCCTTTTTTTATTTTAGTGTTATTTAAGTAATATTGCGTAAGTAGAATGATTTGCCAATAAGGGGTTATTGCGTAATCAATCTTTGTGATTTATTTGGGTATTTATCCGAATTTTTTGAAAATAATGAGTATGGATAATAAGAGCCTCAACAAGAAAAAATAGAGGCGACTAATGCGAGTGTTATGTTTATTAGGAGCAGTTTTTCGGCTGTTTATCTTTTTGCTGGCTTTACAACAAGCCGTTTATGCAGAAGATTCAACCACAACGGCTGAAGTACCCCCTGACTCTGCGTCTGATGACGCATCTGCAACCACTGATACCGACGTGGCGACCCCCGCACAAAACCTACAAGAAGCATTACAAGAGGGCGTTGATACCCTAACCTATGTTGCAGCCACTGATGTAGCACGTCATGCTATTGGTCGGTAACGATTGATGCCTGTTTGGAATGATAATTGTCAGATTTTATCGAGCAAAATAATTTCTAAGCGGGCATTCAATTGTAAAATCTGTACTATTCTGGGTAAGCCTTGCCATAAAAAGCGAGGTGCTGCATTTATTTTAACCCTCTTGGTGTACTAATAGCGTATGTCTCTACAGATGGATGATGATGATCGCTTGCCAGATTCCTATTATCGGGATTTGTACCAGCAGTTTTGCAATGGTAAACGCGAAGCACAGCATGAGCTTTATAACTTATGCGCAGGGCGTTTACTGCGTTATGTGCGTCGGTCTTGTGTTTTTCAGGATTTTGATGCGGCCGAGGATTGCGTACAAAATACATGGCAGCGATTATTTGAATTGTGTGCTACGAATCCGTTAAAAGCGACAGGGAATTTTTGGGGGTGGGTTTGTGCCATTGCCTTAAGCCAAGCCGTGGATAAACACCGTAGCGACACGCGCCAGAAACGCAGGCCGGAAGCCGGATTTGTGAGCTTAAATGACGAAGATAATCCGTTAGATGTCGCTGATACGGCGGCTGATCCTGCCCGCCTTTATGAACAAAACGAAGAGCATCAACAAGCGATGAAACAACAACGTTTGTTTCAGGAAGCTGTCGCCGCATTACCTGAAAAGCAGCGCGTTGCTTTTAATTTGTGGGCTTTGGGGCAATATTCTTTGGACGATATGGCAACCATGCTGCATGAAAATCCAGAAACGGTGAAAACCCGTATTCGTTTCGCCAAAAATAAGCTGAAACAGGCATTAGCGGCGTTTGAACCGCAGTTAGCGCACTAGGGAGGCACTAGCCATGAACCATAATGATGACAAAACGCTAAGCGATATGGATGATCCAGCGTTTGATCAGGCTTTGCAGAATTTGTTTCGACAGGCTTTGCGCGATGAGGCTTTTCAGCGGCAAGTTGCACAGGATTTGCGCACATTGCCTCCCGATGCACAGGTGAGTTTGACAGCGCAGCATCAAGCTTTTGTGCAAGATGAAAGCCTATCGGCTGTTACTCGTGAGCGCATGTTGGCGCATTTACCCTCTTGTGATTGCACCAGCGCAGCGCAGTCCACTGTTTCACCCACGCTTAAACCGCGCACAACATGGGTGGAGCGATTGACAACATGGTTGAATAACTCGTCATTCAATGCGGGATTTCTACCATTCGTGATGATTGCAGGGATTGTTAGTATTGTATGCATTCCCTTGATTTTACTGACACCTGAAACGCCAACGGATGTGGTACGCGGCGGTGGTAACACGGCAAGCACTACGCCGCTGACTCCTACAAACACGCTGGATGCCAATGGTTTAAACGATTCAATACGCGCCCAACAACCACAGCAGTGGTTACAGGTTATCGCGCAGTTAGTGGAACGCGGTAATATCAGCAGCGCGTTGAGCGAGTGGCGCGAGTTTAATTTCCGGCACGGGGAATGGGTAACAGCGACCCGACAAGGTGGAAATGCCATTCCACCATTACGCAGCACGCCTGCCTTACGCGAACAGCCGCAACAATGGTTGGCTGCGATGGCGCAATGGATTCGCGAGGGGGATTTGGCAACATTTAATGCTGAATTTGAACAGTTCCGTTTGCAATACCCGAATTATCGTCCGCGTTAAATGGTGCGGTCGTGTTCACCAAAGCGGGCAATTCGTCGCCCGCTCCGTAAATGGCAAAACCTGCCCATAATGCTGGGTGAGCGGGATTCGAGGGTTTTTCGCCTCCTAATAAACACCATAAACCGCATTGACTGGGTTGGTGGTTCATGGTTTGCATGGTGTCTTGCAAAGCTTTAGCACGATGAGGGGTGTGTTGCAAATGCGTGAATAATTGTGTCATAAAACGTGTCGTCGCTTGCGAACGAATATTCCATTGCGCGGCTAAAACACTGCGAGCACCTGCCATAAAAAACGCCTGAGCTAATTGTGATAAACCTGTGCTGGCATCGCGTGCTGTGATTGTACCTGTTTTGCACGCCGATAAAATCACCCATTCAGCGTGTAAATTCAAGCGGGCAATTTCACTTGCTGTTAAATAGCCATCGTCGTTGGCTGAACCTTGCGTTGGAGGTGTTAATACCAATGCAGGTTCTAAAGCATAAAAAGCCTGATTTGTTGGTTTGTCTGTGGGTAATAAAGCATGGGTGGCAAACATTAGTAAGTTAGCTTGTTGTAATTGGCCTGTCTGGTTCAAGGTCTTAAGCTGTGTTTCTGTGGCTTGTGCTTGCAAGAATAAAGCGGTTGTTGAATGCGGTAACAATTGAGCTATGTATTTTATTTCTGTAGCTGTTTCTGGTAGAGGAGTTAAATATGTGGCAAGCAGGCTAGGTCGCTTTAAATAAGGGGAATCTGTCGGTGGTGTGTCTTGCATATCGGTTAGCATTTGATTAAATAACAATGCTGTATTAGGTTCGTATTTATCACTGTGTAACGCGGGGTCTGCAAAGCCCACAAATGCTGTTGAGGTAGGCTTGGGGGTTGTTGGTGTCAATGTCTGCTGCAAATCCGCTAAAGCGCGTGCAGATGGTAAATAGGAAACTGCATACCGATTAATAAACCATGCGAGTTCCTTGTATTCAACCGGACGAGCTGCGTTATTACTTGATGCAGGAGCGCGTAATAAAGCTGGAAAAGGTATGTCCTGAGTACTATCATCAGGCACAAGCAATAAATGAGTCGTATGGGTTAATGCACTTTCCGCTGGTGCAAAAATGGTTTGGTACAACGCATAAGCCATCTTTGTATCAAAAGGCTGCGTCGGGTCTGTTAAATTTTGCAAAAAACCATGAGGTTGGGTACGGTTCAATACTTTAGTGAGTTGTGATTGGTCCGTGTTGAGAGGGATGAATTGTGGGGCTTTTTGATAAGGTATAACCATTAAAAAAGTGTTATCACGACTGACTGTCCATAATAGTAATGCCTCTTGTGGTTTTAACAATGCCTGTGCCTGTGGGAGGGTTAAAGGCTCGGGTGCTAGATACTGGCTGTATTCGGGTGATTTTTGTTTAAGCGTTTGATGCAACGTTTGGATTTCTTGTAATAGATTTAATGAGATATTTGCTGTTTTGCCATTAATAAGTAGCGGATTCCGTACATGCTTTGATGGTGCTTGCGTTAATTGCTCGGTTTGCTGTTGGTCTTGCCAGTGCAATTGCGTTTGTGCTTGCCAAAGTCGCGTTAATAACGGTTGTAGTTCTGGTGAGGTGCGTTTTAAAACAAGGCGTTCCAAACTGTGCATCCGCTGAATACCTTGGGCGCGTTGCATGGCGATAAATGCTTCCGGCATGATCGTTGTGGCGGTCAAATATTGTTTTGCAATACCACGCTGTAAAATAGCAAGGTGAGTTTGTGCTAATTGTTGTAAGGCTTGCGCCTGTTCATTGCTCAAAGCTGTGTCAGTATTAAATGTCTGATAAGCTTGTTGAATATACTGGAGTGCTTTTGCATAATCGTCTTCATAACTACTGATTTCTGCTAATAGTTGCAAACTGTATGTCTTACTACCTTTCATTCCAGCTAAAAAAGACGAAGGAGTTTCTAATAACTCGTAAAGCGGCTTTTTAGCAGCCATATATTGGGCTTGTTTTATATAAGCCTCAGCTAATTTGGTTGTAATGTTTAATTGTAGAGCGTGTTGGATGCTGTGTTCTAACGTGGTGTTCGGCGTTATTGCACGATGGGCTTTAAGATGGTGTTTTAGTTGCTTGAGGCTGTCTTTAAGTAGTTGAATACCTTGTTGGATATTCTCAGATTTTTCTGAGTCAACATAAAAGCTGGCAATGGTAATCTGGCTTGTGAGTCGGTTTAAGGTGGTAAACTGATTGTTTTTCGTGATCAATTGATTGTTTTTGAAATGTTGTTCTGCGGTAAGCCAGTCTGGTTCTTGTTTGGTTTGCTGCCAAAAACCGTAATACGTTTGCCCAAGTAAATCATTGATTAAATAGCGGCTTGTGGAGTTTTTAGGTGTTTTTGGCAATGTATGCTGTAATAGCGTTTCTGCCTGTGCATATTGTTGATGTTGTAAGTAGAATAGTGCAAAAGTAGTGATAAGGGTGATGGTTGGGTCATCGAGCTTTTCAGTCGATTGTTCAATGATATGGTCAATGCTATTTTTTACTTGCTGCGTTTTATTATTCATGCTGGCAAGGTCATTATTTAGTTCGTCAATGCTGGCAAGTTCGATAAGAAGATGATTTTTGAAAATGGATAGTAAGGCTCTATCATCCTGAGAGGTAAGCTGTAGAGCCTTGTTTAATGCTATTAAGGCTTTTTTGAATAGTGGGTAGCTTTGTTGGGTATCGCCTGTTAGTTTAACCTGTGTTGCTGCGATATTATAAAGGTTGTATTGTCGGATGTATAACACGGGTAGGTATTGTTGTAGGTTTGGGTGACAATTCGTTTGTACTTGGCATTGAGCTAAATGGGGCTGGATTTTTTCAAGGTAGTATTGCAGAAATTGTTTGGCTTCATTGAATTGCTCATGACGCATAAAAAGGCTAGTGCATTGCACTGCCTGTGTGATTTGTTGGCTAAGTTCCAAGCTGCTTGCCGAAGGGGTAGGTGTTATGATTTTCTGGGCAAAGTGCTGGCAAAATTTTAAATTGGGTGCAGCGTTATTATTTGCAATAATCTGTTTACTACTAAAGATGCCGTTTAGTAGTAGTAATATTAGGCTAATACGCCGCAGTAGCGGTTTCACGGTAATGGAGTCCAGTCTCCATAAATCGCGAAAGCTGCCCAATAATAAGGGTGGGCATAAGTGGTTTCAGGTGTTTTCCATCCCCAACGTTGCTGTAAACGGCAAAACCAGTGACAACTAGGTGGTTGAGTTGTGCTCATGTTTAACATGCTTTGGCGTAATGCTTCAGCGCGACTTAACGACGGCGTTTGCTGCATACGACTAAAAATATCCGTTACTAATGATTGCGTTGCATTGGAATTAACTGACCAGTGTGAGGCTAGAACACTGCGGCTGCCTGCGGTAATAAATGCTTTTGATAATGCTGACAATCCCGCATAAGTGTCGGTGTCATTTAAGGTAGCGGTGTTACAGGCAGATAATAATACCCAGTCGGCATTAAGTTTTAGAGCAGCAATTTCCCCACTACTAAGAAAACCATCATCATCCGTATTACCTTGCAGGGGAGGAGTTAAAACCAAACCTGCTTCGGTTTGGCTCGTGGAGGCCTCGTAAGGTAATAAGGCATGTGTGGCAAAACTTAAAATTTTAACTCGTTGAAGTTCGCCGTTTTGATTAAGTTGCTTTAAACGGGTTTCGGTTGCGTCGTGCTGTAAATACAATGCTGGCTGTATTGTTGAAAAACGTTGGGCAGATTGTGCAACGTGGCGTAATTCATCAGATGTTTCGGGTAATGGCACAAGATTCTGATGCAGAAAGCGAGTATCAGCGAAAACGAGTGCGTCGTAACTGCGGGTTTGGCTTGGTGCATTTAAACTCCGAAATACTTCTGCTAACGCTAATTGCTTGCCTTGTAATACAGGGTCGCCAAATCCCATAAAGCTAATGTTGGGTTTATTAAAGCTGCTTGACGTGTGTAAGTCGGCGATGGCATTAACAGAGGGTAAGTACGAAATTGAGTAATGTTTAATAAGCCAGTCCGCATCTTGATAACTAGCCGTTTCTGGTGGGCTTTTCAGTAATACGGGTAAAGGAAGGTTTTGCAATAAACCATCGGGGACAGCAATCAGATGTTTTACGCCTACTAAATCCGCCTCGGCAGGGGCAAGTAATTGCCGATACAGATTATGAGCAGTTGCTAAATCAAATGTTTGTTCGGGATGCGTTAAACTGGCGCGTAAACCCTGTGCATTAGAGCCAAGTTCAGTGGCTAATTGGGCGCGGGTAATCGGTAATTGGTGAATGCGTAGTGGTTGATTCGCGCGTACCACGAATAAGTAAGAAACCCCGCTGGGAATGGTATTTTCTACCCACATTAACAAGGCTTCGTCCGGTTTGAGCAAGCGTTGTACCTGCGCCACACTCAGGGGTTGTGGGTGTGCGAGTTGGTCATAAAGCGGGAACTTTAGGCGTAAATCGGCTTCAAGGCGTTGAATAGTCTGAATTTGTTGTTGTTGGGTTTGCTGCAACTGTTGTGGGTCGGCGTTGGCATCGTTAGCACTGGCGATAGCCCATTGTTCTGGCGATTGTTCCAATTGCTGGAGTTTTTGTTGCTGTTCCCATAATTGTGTCAGTTGTGTTTGAACCTCTGGGTTATCACTGGCATTGCGCAAGGCAACATGGCGAAACGCCGCTAAACGCCCTAAACCGTGAACCTGTTGAGCAGTCTGGAACAGCGTATCAGATTGATTTAAAAGTGGTAATATCCCCAAGTTCACACCTTGCATAATGGTGGTTAATTTTTGCAAAGCTAATTCTTGTGAGGATTTGTTTTGTGCTAGGGTATCCGACGGGAATGCCGCATGAACTGCTTCTGCTTGTTGGATGTAGTCTAAGGCTTTATCAATGTTTTTCTGTAATTTGGATGCAACGGCTAACCCGTACAAACTCGTCGCTTTACTTCCTGGTGCTGACGGCGGCAAGGTGTTTTCTGTCTGTGACAGATTCTGCATGTAAGACTGAATTGCTGCTGGGTAATACCCTGCTGTGACGTTCATTTGTCCCAACATATTTAAATGTGCGTAAAACACGATTTTCTTCATGCGCAATTCGTAAGAACGTAACGCGGGGGAATTTTTTGTGCTCGTGTTTAAAGTATGCTTTTCCAGCTCCACGATTTGCTGCATTGCTGCAATGGCTTCATCATGGCGTTGTTGTTCTTGGTATAAACCGCTGAGCAAACCTAATGGCAGGCTGGCTTCACTGGCGTTGGATTCTTGGGGTAATTGGCGAAATAGTTCGATACTCTGCTGATAATACTGTTCGGCCTTACTGAAATAGCTGGTGTCTTTTAATTGCACACCGATTTCTTGATACAGCTTACCCGTCATGGCTAATTGAAAGGCGATATCTGGGTGTTTTTCATCCAAACTTTGCTGTTGTTCGCTTAATGTAGCAAGTTGCCACTGTTCGGCAGCGGAAAAGTCCCCTTGCTTGAGATAAGCCGTTGCTAATTGCGCTTGTGCCATTAAGCGGATGCTAGCAAATCGAGGGGGGGTAGACGGCTTTATGGGGCTAGATTCTTGATCATTCAGCCATTTATTCCATAACTGATGTACAGACTGTGTAACACTCTGTGCCGCTGTTAGGCTTTTTGACGTATCGGGCTGTAAGGCTGTCAATATTGTTTGACTTTCCGCCAATAAGGGCGCGGCATCTTGTAAGCGGTCTTGTTGCTGATACCACTTAGCTAAGTCGATTAAATTCTCTGCTAATCGTGCTTCGTCCACGGCTAGGTATTGAGGGATGTCGTTTTGCAGGGATAAGTATTCCCCCGTTAAAGGTTGGGGGAGGCGCGACAGCCATTGCAGCGTTTGGCGTTCGAGCGCGATGGCTTCGCGGATACAAGCAACTTCGGCGGTTTTTAGGGCAGTACTGGCTTCGGTGTCGCCTTGGGGTTCATTTGTCGTGCGTTGGTAGCTGTAAGCGATACCCAAGTTTCTGACCAATTCCGCCCGCAAAATGCTTAGATTGGCTTGTTGTTGTAAAATGGCGGGGGTGCTGGGTAAACGTTCTAAAGCAATTAACCACTGTTGTGCGCGTTGGCTAGTTGCTTTTGCCAGCTCAATCGCGTCGGTAAATTGCCCTGCTGATGTTGCTGTCATGCTGTGAGCAGCTTGGCAACTCAGCAATTGTTGTTGCAACGCGTACATGTTTGGGTCTTCGGGCAGGAATTGCGCTTGCAATTGCATCATTTGTTGTTCGTAAATTTGGCAAGCTTGCGCGAATAATAGCAAGGCTTGGGCATGATCACCCTTATCCAAAACGGATTGCGCTTGTTGATAATGCTGGTTTGCTTGCGCTAGCGCGGCTGAATCGTTCTTGGGTAATGCTGCCGCGCTGGTACAATGACTCCAGACTAATAATAAGTTCAAGAGCAAATAATGTCGTGGGCGTGTGGGAATTAAGGATAGCACGTCATGACACTCCGCTTAAAATGACGCATTTTTATATAGCATATTCTATCGCATTTGCATGGTCTTTATTGATTTATTCAATAAACTATTATTAATAGTAATTATCAGGATAAGTTATCGAGCGTTGCAAAATTCATGATGCAAATGACCTAAAATTTTTAACCCCTTTCAAAACGCATTGACGTATTGCTTAGTAAGGATGATACGCAAAGGCATTTGCCTACTCCGTCAATGTGAAATGATAAGGATATGAGGATGAAAACACAGAATGTATTGATTGCAGGTTTAGTGGCCTTGGCATTAACTGCGTGTGGTGGTGCTTCTAGCGGAACAAGCAAGACTGGTACGGGATTAAGTACTCCAGTAGCGGGTGCAGGCGGTGGTGGTACGAATAAATACAGTGGTGAATCAGGTGCATTAGATTTGGCATTATTGACCAGTGCTAATAAAAGAGATTTCGTGGACTTGCTAGTTTATTCCGATGATGAGGCTTTTTTTAATGGCCGTATTCTAGGGCGTAATAGCCAAGTGGCAGAAGGTAAATTCAGCGGTGTGCTACCAAAAGCTGTTATGAAGGACTTAGTGGCCTTGGCGGATCAAGCCGTAGAGGCCGAACGTAATAATGCAGAAGCGCGAGCTTACAATTCAACGTATTATTGCGAAGACGGTGGTAGTTATAATATGTACGGTGATTTGGATAACAGTACTTTGCAAGGCACATTGGATATTTTATTTACCAATTGCAAAGTAGGGAATGTAATCAAACAGGGTCGAGCTACTATCACGGTTAATAAAATCAGTTCAGATAGATTTGTGGATTACACCATTGGCTATGATGGTCTGAGTGTTTATAAATATGAACAGTTGATGGTTTATACAGGTTCACAACACCTTGTTAAAACCTTAACGAATGGTATTCTTACTAAATTTGTAATGACTTCTGATTTATATCGACTTAACCAGTTTGATAATGTGTTTTCACTAGATCAAACAGAAAATACCTACTCTGTCAGTGGTACGCAAATTGCGGGGAAATTGTGTCATGGTGCTTATGGCTGTGTGAATATTACCACTCGTATTCCATTCAATGGCAATGTTGGGGAGCTGACGATGGCTGGTGTAAATAATAGCAAAATTTTAGTTTATGTCGCACAGAATGTTTTGGTGTATCGTTTAGATGAAGGGGATGGTGCTTATCAGCCACCAGATGTTTATTAATAAATATTAATTGGCATTATAAAAAAATCCGATTTCTGTGTAATGAGCCTTACCTGCGGATGTGTGCCAGCAATGCATTCGCAGGTTTTTTTTGTTGGGCAATAATATCGTTGAAAATTAACCCCATTACGATAGCTGTGACGTACTATATAACAATAAGTTTTTATTGCTGGTAAGAAAGGACACGATATGAACGATAAAACCCGTTTTATTGGTACGCCATCCAAGGCTGCCACTGGTAATGTGTTAGAACAAGATGCCTTTGCAGGGACAGAATCAAAACCATTTAATATCGTTGCTGCAAAAGTAGCAAAAATACCGGAAACTATTATTATTAATCAATTATCCGAGTCAAAAATTGATCCTGTGGTTGGTTGGGTGGTTGTGATTGGCGGAAAAGGTAAGGAGATCGGAAGAGCACACGT
>CAZTUZ010000011.1:0-31352 GCA_964617055.1 uncultured Thiothrix sp. | reverse complement strand
TCCAGCCCAATTTGGGCAGGAAAATCCGGCTGTTCCCTTGATCGAGCTTGATTTGTTTGGGGTCGGGGTAGCGGAAGCTGTCACCGCTACCTTTGCGCTTGAAACGCGGGAAACCTGCACGTTTGGCAAAGCAGTTTTGGTAGGCTTTGTCCAAATTTTTGAGGGCGTGTTGTAGGGCTTGTGAGGGGGGATATTTTAACCATTTCTGCCCGACCTCCCGTTTCCACTGCGGAAGCCACGCCGCCATTGCCACATAACCGATGAACGGTTCACCTGCCTCATGGTTTGCCTTCTGCAACGCCAATGCCTTGTTGTAAACGAAACGGCATGACCCCGCAAAACAGCGCATTAGCTGCTGCGTTTCACTATCGGGCATGAGTTCGTATTGGAAGGCTTGAAGTCGCTGCATACCGATCATTATCGTTTTTTTGTGCAGTTAATGCTATTGTCAAGTGCTATGCGGCAGTTCTCACCGGATAATACGCAAGAAATAGTGAGATGAGAGGGATTTAGGGCGGCTTCGCCACCAAGCACTCATCCCCGTCCTGAAGGGCGAGGTCTTCCGCGCAATCAGATAACACCTTGGGGGGAATCGACATTGAATCATCCAATAACCAATACCACTAAACCGCTCTTAGCGGCAGCTTTGATTGTCAAAAATGAAGCGGAACACTTACGCGCTTGCTTAGCAACTGTCGCCGATTGGGTGGATGAAATTGTCATTGTCGATTCCGGCAGTACGGATACAACCCTTGCTATTGCGGCTGAATTTAATGCCCGTGTGATTATTCACACCGACTGGCAAGGCTTCGGCGCACAACGGCGGCTCGCACAACGCCATGTACAAGCGGAATGGGTACTGTGGTTGGATGCAGATGAACGCATTACCCCCACGTTACGCGACGAGATACAAACCCTCTTGCGAGACCCGCCATTAAATACCCTCTATGCCATGCCCCGCTTATCATGGGCGTTTGGTAAATTCATTCGCCATTCGGGTTGGTATCCGGGCCATGTTGTACGTTTATACCCCACATTACTCACCAGCTATGATGATGCATTGGTTCACGAAAAAGTCGTCGTGCCCGACCATGCCCAAGTGCATTATTTAAAAGGGAATCTATTACACTACACTTACCGCAATGTCGCGCAATACCTGCGTAAAATGGCGCATTACAGCGATTTGTGGGCGCAACAACGCCAAGCTCGTGGCAAAAAAGGCTCTTTATTGCAAGCTTGTCTACACGCTATTGGCTGTTTTGTGAAAATGTATATCATCAAAAGAGGGTTCTTAGACGGCGCACAGGGCTTTATACTCGCCACTGCCAGTGCTTACGCCACCTTCACAAAATACGCTGATCTGTGGATACGCACCCACACTTCAGAACCACAATAATCACCACACACGCGATACCTGATGACTGCTTCACACTCACGCCCGTTACGCATTGCCCTGATTCGCCAACGTTACAACCCCTTTGGTGGTGCGGAACGCTTCATGGAACGCGCGATAAAATCCTTACAAACCAATAATTTGACCCTCACTCTTGTGACACGTCGCTGGCAACAGACCGCAGAAACATCTTCATCAACGTTACAACAATTGGTTTGCAACCCCTTTTATATTGGCAGCGTCTGGCGCAATTGGGGTTTTGCCCGCTGCGTGTGCCGTACCCTAATGCACGAATCCTTCGACCTTGTGCAATCCCACGAACGTTTACCCTGCTGTGATATTTACCGTGCGGGAGATGGCGTACATCGCGAATGGCTAAAACAACGCCAACGCATTCTAGGATTTTGGGGGAAACTTGCCATACATATCAGTCTTGCGCACCATTACCAACGCTATGCCGAGCGACAATTATTTCTCAGCCCACGCCTAAAACAAATTATTTGCAATTCGCACATGGTAAAGCGTGAGATTCAACACTATTTCCCGTTACCCGACGAAAAATTCACGATTATTTATAACGGTGTTGATACACAGAGCTTCAGCCCACAATTGACCCCGCAGCACCGCTCAACACTGCGCCAACAATACGGTATCGCGGAACACACCACGGTTTACCTTTATGTTGGTTCAGGGTTTGAACGTAAAGGCCTAGCCACAGTTTTAACGGCTTTTGCCCAACAATCACAGTCAAATCACCAGCCCAGTTTCTTGATCGTTGTGGGTCACGACCGCCGCCTGAAACAATACCAACAACAAGCAAAAGACCTTAATATCGCAGCGCAGGTGTTATTCGCTGGCGGACAAAAAGATGTGCGTCCATTTTACGGTGCTGCCGATGTTTTTTTATTACCAACACTGTATGACCCATTCCCGAATGCGGTATTAGAAGCAATGGCTTGTGGATTACCCGTGATCACCAGCAACAAAAGTGGTATTGCTGAATTAATCACGCAACATGAAAATGGTTATGTCTTTGACGCGCTAGACCATCACGCTATTGCCAACTGCATGGCACAATTACACGACCCCACACTACGCCAACACATTGGCCTAGCAGCACGCAAAACCGTCGAACCGCTCAACCTTGAAAACATGGGTAAACAATTACAATCACTCTATCAACGCTTATTAGATCAACCATATTCTTAACACTACCCAGCATTAACTGTACTCAATAAAAACTGCATTCGCTGCTGGTAAGTGTGTTCGGTATAGGCACGTTGTTGCGCCAATATTCCGGCTTGCTCGCGCTTTGTTGTATCGCATAAAAAGGGCGCGAGTTTAGTGTGTAAATCGTCTAAATCATGATACGTTAATAATTCCTTTTCACAGTCAAATAACTGTGGCAACTCATCACGCCAATCCACCGCCTGAGCTGCCCCGCAACCCGCAGCCTCAAATAAACGTGGGTTTGTACCATGCGACCATTTACCATACCAAGTGTGAATGTTTAACACGATTTTGGAACTCGCAAACATATCCACCATGACTTCAGGTGAAAAAAAGCCATCAACCAAACACGCATGTAATGGCGAATCCTTGGCAAGCTTTTTACGCCACGGTCCAAACACTTTAACATCATAATCCTTTGCCAAATGCGTCAGCCATTGTTCACGCAAGGGACTCCAATCCCCCGCAAAACCCACATCACACAACCATTCAGAGCGAACATTCCCCGGATGATGGACATGGCGATCACAAGCAGTAGGCAACCAATATGCATTAACACCTCGCTGCTGATAATCCGCAACGCTACCCCATGCATTCGTAAACACGAAATCAAAATAGGGGGCTTTTTGCATAGAACGCTCCCACTGGAAAGGATCATTCAGCCACCAACAAACACTGGGAATACCCCGTTGTTTTAACCACTGCAAACTCTCAACCGACAAATGAAAACCGTAAATTGCCAGAACCAAATCCGGTTTTTCCCTAATCACAACCTCACGAAAACGCCGATTAGTCGTGTGGTATGTCTCGTCACGAAATCGCCCTAACCATGTTTGTTGCAGCTTATCCTGCCATGTAGGCCAATAATCAAATAACACGACCTCATAACCCAGTTCACCCAATGCTTTTGCTGAGAAACGCCCCATTGGTACAGTCTTGAGCTTTTCCGGTAGTGCCAACAAAATTTTCATGTAATGCTCGATTGTGAACAAAAAAAGATAACATTAACCCCAAACCTAAAAAGGTCAGGCGCGCATTTTCATGTCGCAATGGCGTATTAAAAAATCCCGCAACGAGAGTGATAAACAGTACCGAAATATTAAAGCCCCACACGAGCCTTTCGGCCAGCGTCAATTCATGCCTTTTGCTCACATCAATGATTAACAGCAACCATGAACCCAATAACAGTATCAGAGCAACCACACCGACTGCGCCTCGTTCGGCTAATGTTCCCAAATACAAATTATGCGGATGGAAGTTTTTCGGATAGAGCTCTTTCCAAGTCGCTTGGCTTTCGCCTTTCCAAGCTGCCATTGTTTTATAGCTAATGCGTTCATGATTCGCAACACCAACACCCCAAATCGGATGACGGCTGAATGCCTCTAATGACACTTCAGCGATAATACCGCGCCCTGAACTCACGCCACCTGGCGCATTGATTCGATTCACGGTTTTTTCAATCAAATGTGGATTAATCGCAAGTAATGAAAGAAAAACAGCAATAACCAGTGCATTCCATTTTATGATACGCGGAAAGCTTAACCCATTCCTATAAGAAACAACCGATACCAAAATAACAACCGTCACAAAGAATGCAACCATTCCCCCACGACTTTCACCCCACAACAAAACGCTACTGAAGATAAATGCCACTACGGCTAGTGCTATAAAGCGATATTGCGATATTTGTTTATAAAGTGATAAACACAACCAAATCGTTAAGGCAGCCACCATTCCTAAATACATAGCCGATTGATTAAAGTAACCGACAGAATGCAACTCAAAAAACGGCTTTTCATCACTGACCTGCCATTGCCACAAACCGTAGATTGTTGCTACCAATGTAGAGGCCAAAATCATACTAATGGCTGTATAAACTTGTCGTTCACTTAACCGAGAATGCAATAATAGCCACGCCAGCAGTACGCTACCGAATAGATCAACCAACATTATCCAGTTACGCCCAAACTCAAATGCAAACAGAACACTTAGGCAAGCCGATGAGAAAAATACTGCTAAGATAGCATCCCATTTGCCCAATATTATGTGGGCATTTTTGTCCTGATAGAATGACCATCCCCAAGCCAGTGGAAATAGCAATGACGTGACATTCTTTACTGCCTCTGATAATGGCAAGGAACAAACTAAAACAATCAATAACCAAAATTCGAGCTTTGACAATGAGTGTCTTGAGTCTACTGACATAATGTTGCAATCTCCATTAACTGCGTCTTGTGGCTGCGAATACTGTTTCCATTTTTCTTATCATTATATCCAGACTAAAATTCGATAACACACTCTGTTGTCCCGCTATAGCTAGTTGCTCCCGCTGTTGAGGATTAGCCAATAGTAGCTGTATTGCGGCTGCTAGATCATCTGCATTTTGGGGGGGAACAATAACACCCGTTGATTGATCCACTACTAACTCCGTAATACTGCCCACATTCGTTGATATAACGGGGATACCACACATCATGGCCTGAATTAGGCTTTGTGGCACGCCTTCATTCGCATAGGAAGGTAATACGAAAATATCCATTGCTTGCAACCACGGCACAACATTTTCCTGTTGTCCAACAAACCGCACTCGATCATTTAATTGATGCTCATCAACCACACGTTGTACATTAGCTTGATTAGGCCCATCGCCCACAATTAATAATTCAACATTGGTTTGTTTTAATTTTGCTAAAGCCTCAACCAAATAAGCGTGTCCTTTCCAAGTACGAATCGTGGCAACAATACCAATAATAATGCGATGTTCTGGCAGCTTTAGTGCTTGGCGAGCAGTATGACGATCCCCACTCACAAATCGCTGGGCATCAATACCCGTTGGCACGGATAAGGTTTTCTCGGCAGCAAGGTGAGTACGCTCAACAACGTATTCACGCAAGCGTTCGCCTGTAGTCACCACAAAATCACAGCCTTTGGTGTATAACCAACGGGTCGCCCAATTCTGCGGAATCAGTGCCGAAATATGCCGCGTGCGCACCACAGGAATACGCTTTTTCAAACCCAAACGCGCTAATGCCACGAGCCAACTATCGGTTGAACTGTGAGTATTGACCACATCCACGGGATTATCGTGTAACCAACGGCGTATGGCGCGTAATCCGGCGATATTTTTGCGTCCGATTGGCAAGCCTGTCACTGGAATCCCGCGCTTCACAGCCTCACGGTGAATATTAGAGCCGTCGACACAAAGAATATGTAGCTGATGCCCACGCTCCATCATGCCAGTAGCTTCGGTCAGAATACGGATTTCCTGCCCACCCCAACCACAGGAAGATTCGGTGTGAACAATGCGTAAAGCTTGTGTCATGTTGTTAGGAATCCTTGTGCTACCGTCACGTTGTCGCGTAAATGTTGCGGGTTCGTCGTACCCAGCACCACGCTAGTCACACCCGTTTGTGCAAAAATAAACCCTAACGCTTGTTCGATGGGGTTTTTACCGCCGAACTTTGCTAGATGCCCACTAGCAAAGGCTTTTTTGATCAGCACGGCTTTGTTTTGCGCGGTCGCCGCTTCTAAAATGGGTAACTCGTCTGTGTGTAATGGATTGTAGGTCGCCATTACCGCATCACAACCAAGATCATAAGCAAGCAATCCACCCTCAACGGTCTTGGATGACATCCCAATAGCCCGAATCCAACCTTCCTGTTTCATGGCCTGCAATGTGTCAAACACGCCTTCCTCGCGCAAAATGCGTACATCATCGCCGTCGGAATGAATCAGCACCATGTCGAGATAATCCGTTTTCAAACGTCGTAAACTATTTTCGATGCTTAAACGAGTCGCAACGGGTGAAAAGTCAAAACGCGATTCACCATCAGCAAACGTCTCACCAACTTTGGTTTCGATCACCCAATCATGTCGCGAACGGGGCAGTAATTTGCCAATACGTTCTTCGCTCAAACCATAGGCAGGTGCAGTATCCAGCAGGTTAATGCCCAAATCAAACGCCAGTGCCAATAAGTTACACACACTTTTATCATCAGGTAACGCAAAACCCTGTGGGTATTTAACCCCTTGATTGCGCCCAAATTTGACCGTGCCCAAACCCAATGGACTAACCATTATGCCCGTCTGCGCTAACGGACGTTGTTTCATGATCACAATTGACTCCAAGCCACCTGTTGCCAAACTGCTAATGCGATAGGGGGCACACACGCCGCTACTCGTTTTTGCCCATCATTCGTAACCGCATTTGTTACTAACTTTGTCAAACCCAACCGCGTTTGTACTTGTCGAGCCAATAAGGGGGCAAACGCTAATTTGGTTGGCCATGCCACAGTAACATTTTGCTGCTGAAAAATCATGGGTTGATCAGGACGACTTCCATCCGCTTGTCGAGCTTCTGCCCGATCCACGTTCCACGTTGCCCATTCGATGCTGGAAAAATCCATCCACGGCAGCAAATCCTGCAATTCACGACGGGTTGCGGCAATCACGTCAGCGGGGGATTTTCCCACACCCTGTTCGGCGGGTTGCCCACCGATGTACCACACCGTTTTACCCGTTGCATCGTTATGCGTGGTAATTGTGACACGCGGTTTATCGCTCATCCCCAAAGCGTGGGCATACAGCGGTGGTAAATCGCCGCGTGCCAACACCATCTGCAAGGGGCGACGCTGCATCGTCGGCGCATCCTTACCCATGCACGTTAGTAAACCTGCGTTCCCCGCCCCCGCCGTTAAGACGATCTGTTGCGCGGTAATATCGCACCTTGTACCGTCGGGTAAACACGCGGCGTAATCGTATTGCCCAGCGCGTAACCGAAGGTGCGATTGCGTCACATCCACGCATACCAAGCGTTCCGCCCATTGTTCACGCAACGTCTGCAAGACCGATGGAATATCCAGCACGGGTTCATCCAAACGGTACAACCCGCCGTGAAATGCAGGGCGTTGAAACAATGCGGGGTAATCGGCTTTTGCCACTGCCTCCATACGGCTTTGCATGGCGTGACTGGCGAAGAATCCGGTCAGACGTGAACCAATCCCGCCGGAAGTCCACAGTAGTTGCGATTCGGTCAATACCCGCGCTTGGTGTAAATCGACTGCCCCTTCACCACGCAATGCCTCGCGCCACAAACGCGGCATGTCACCAATCGCTAATGTTGCACCGCTGAGTTTACCCGTCAGCGAATATTTCGTGCCGCCGTGAATAATGCCTTGCGATGCAATGGTTTGCCCTTTGCCCAATTCGTCGGTGGCTAACCACGCATCCACGCCGTTGGCACGCAATTCCGCCAGCAACCACAATCCAGCAATGCCGCCGCCGATAATCAGTACGTCCACGTTCATGGGCTTTCTTTTTCCATGTTTTGGATTTTGGCAATGGTACTGGTAGTAGAAACGCCATCAACAAAACTCATAACCACCACATCGCCGCCGTTTTCCCAGACGCAACGATTACCAGGAATTTTTTGCGGGTCATTATCGCCGCCTTTGACCAATAAATCGGGCTTCACGGCACAAATCAGGCGTTCAGGTGTGTCTTCAGCGAAATCTACTACCCAATCCACGCAGGATAACGCCGCCAGCATGTGCATTCGATTGCGCATAGTATTCACAGGTCGGGTTGCGCCTTTGAGTTTGCGTACCGATTCGTCAGTATTCACCGCGACGATTAACCGATCACCCAGCTTGCGTGCTTCTTGCAAATAGGTGACGTGCCCAACGTGCAGAATGTCGAAACAGCCATTGGTCATGACGATCTTTTCGCCGTGAATCCGCGCTTCCTGTACCGCCGTCAGTAATTGCGCTTCGCTGACCACGCCTTTGACGGGTGCGTGATGCGCTTGCAAGGCTTTGTGCAATTCCGCCACGCTCACCGTCGCCGTACCCACTTTGCCCACCACAATCCCAGCGGCGAGATTGGCTAACGCCATCGCTTGTTCGACGGGCAACCCCGCTGCCATGCTTGCCGCCAATACCGCCACCACCGTATCGCCCGCGCCAGTGACATCGAACACTTCTCGCGCACGGGTCGGTAAGTTGTACGGCTCTAATCCGTCACGCAGTAAGGTCATGCCTTGTTCGCTGCGCGTAATCAGCAAATGGGCAAAGCCACAGGTTTGCAGTAAAGCTTCACCACGTTGCACCAAATCCGTTTCGTCTTGCCACGCCCCCACTGCGTCCCGAAATTCGTTCAAATTCGGGGTAATCACCGTCGCATTCTGATACGCGCTGAAATCTTTGGCTTTGGGGTCAACCACCACGGGCTTACCCGCTGCGCGTGCCAGTGCAATCAATTCCCGCGCTGTTTCCAACGTACCCTTGCTGTAATCCGACAGCACTACCACATCGACTTGCGCCAACAACGCTTGGAATTGGGCTTGCAAGGCGCGGTGGTCTTGTCCGGCGAAACCTTCTTCAAAATCCAAACGGATTAATTGCTGATGGCGGCTCAAAACGCGCAGTTTGGTAATGGTGGGAACATCGGTAAGTGCTACAAAATGCGTTTGTACGTTGCACTGCTGCAAGGTTGTCGCAAGTATTTGCCCCGCCTCATCCTGTCCAACATAGCCTAACAAACACACCTGACCGCCAAGACTGGCAATGTTCAATGCCACGTTTGCCGCACCACCTGGGCGGTCTTCGCTGGTTTTAACGTGTACCACGGGGACAGGGGCTTCGGGGGAAATGCGAGAGGTTTGTCCAGACCAGTAGCGATCCAACATGACATCCCCCACGACTAGGACACGCGCCCGTTCAAAGGCTGGAATTTGTAGGCTCATCGTTATTTTTGCATAAAAACAGGAAAAAACAGGTTGGGCAGTTTATCATAGGCAACTTGTTTAAGTCTGAAACAACTTGTGGAAAACCAGCATATCACAGCATTTTTACATCCGCGTTACTGGCTGACTTGGTTGGGGTTAGGCAGCCTGTGGCTGATTGTCCAATTACCGTGGCAACTACAAATGACATTCGGTAAGTGGTTTGGCTTGTTGATGTATTACACCTTACCGCGTCGCCGCTTTATTTGCCAAGTAAACACCTGCTTGGCGTTTCCTGAACTCACGCCTGCACAACGCACCCAACTGAACCGTGAGCACTTTATTTCACTGGGTCAGGGCATTATCGAACTGGGTTTAAGCTGGTGGGGAAACCTCAAACGCTTAAATCAGCGCACCCAAGTCGAAGGCATGGAACACCTACAAACCGCGCTACAACACGGTGGCGTGGTGTTACTCAGTGCGCATTTCACCAGTTTGGAATTGGGTGGACGTTTACTAGCGCAACATGTACCACTGCATGTTGTGTATCGCCCGCATCAAAACCCGCTGATTGAGTGGCGCACCACGCAATTACGCGCCAAACGTTATGGCAAAGCCATTTCCCGCGATGACATTCGCAGCATGATTCGTAGCCTACAGCAGGGCTTCGCAGTTTGGTATGCACAGGATCAAAACTTTAACCGTAAAAACAGTACGTTCGCGCCGTTTTTTGGTATTCCCGCTGCAACCAATACCGCCACCAGCCGTTTAGCCAAAATCGGTAAAGCGCAAGTTGTACCCTTTTTTACCGTGCGCACACCGTCAGGTTATTTGCTACGTTTTTTGCCAGCACTTGCAAATTTCCCCAGTGATGCCATGCTAGAAGACACCATAAGCATTAATCACATCATTGAGCAACAGGTTCGCCAGTTCCCCGCCCAATATTTGTGGACTCATCGCCGCTTCAAGGATAAGCCCGAAGGCGGCAACCGTTATACTGACTATTCTAAGGATTCATTATGCAAATCGCAGCAAACACAGTCGTCACCATGACTTACACTTTAACAAACGACCAAGGTGACGTTCTGGATCAAGCCGATGCGAGCCAGCCGTTTGCCTACCTGCACGGTGCTAACAACATTATCCCCGGTTTGGAAAATGCTTTGGCAGGCAAACAAGCCAGCGACAGCCTGACCGTTACCATTGCTCCAGCCGATGCTTACGGTGAACGCGATGAGCGCATGACCCAACAAATTCCACGCGAAATGTTTGGCAATGTGCCTGCTGAACAATTGGTGGTTGGAGCGCAATTCCAAGCGCAAACCAATGGCGGCGTAGAAGTCATCACCATCGCTGCGGTGGATGCGAATACCGTCACTATCGACGCAAATCACCCGTTAGCAGGTGTCACCTTGACCTTTGACGTAACCATTCTGGAAGTACGCGCTGCCAGTGCCGAAGAAGTGGCTCACGGTCACGCACACGGGATCGGCGGTCATCACCACCACTAAGCAACACCCCGCCACTTCGATAGCTTAGGTTATCGAAGTGCGCTTCCTAGCTCGTGTATATTTCCTTACAGCTTTTGTCCCCTTTCGCTTCTGCGACACACAATCCTTATAAGGTTGGCGATATTAATCACTGTCAATGAGGAGAAAAACATGGCAAGTATCACGTTAAAAGGCAACACCATCCACACTGTTGGCTCATTACCAGCCGTTGATTCTGCCGCACCGAACTTTACCTTAACCAAAACCGATTTATCCGATGTTTCGTTAAAGGATTTTGCGGATACCACCGTGGTGTTGAATATTTTCCCCAGCATTGACACAGGCGTATGTGCTGCCTCGACACGCCAATTTAATGCGATTGCCAGCCAACAACCTCATGTCACCGTACTGTGCATTTCGGCAGATTTGCCATTTGCTCTCAGCCGTTTCTGTGGCGCGGAAGGTTTAAATAACGTTGTTACGTTATCCACTTTCCGTCACCCATCGTTTGGCACTGACTATGGTTTAACCATCAGCGATAGCCCATTAGCAGGTTTATTATCACGAGCGGTAATTGTTATCAAAGCAGGTCAAGTGGTTTATACCGAACAAGTCCCTGAAATTACCCAAGAACCAAACTATGAAGCAGCATTGGCTGCACTCTAAGACAAACGAGACACAGGAAACTAATCCCGCATTAGTTTCCTTGTATGAAAATCAAGCATATAACAGCATTCCTCCGATCTTCCGCTACACTTAACTTAACGTTGTTAAGGATGTAGCACTAATGAAAATCAACCCCGCTTTCTTAGCAATCGTCGTGAGTGTACTTGTTAGCAGCGCGTACAGCGTTGTACAAGCAAAAGCCTGTGGCGATTCATTTTATTGTTATGGTGATACGGCTGAAAGTCTCGCCACAACGTCAACACGTCCACCACCGATCCCCCCACCCAACACCTATTTGCGCCGCTTGCAACAACGCAATCAGCAACACATTGCCGTTCGTAACCGAACAGCACCCGCCGCGAGTGTGAGTCATTCCATGCCCACTGTCGCACCGCCCACGCCGACCTCTCGCGCAACACGCCCATACCGTGCTGACGAGGACGATGGTATTTCTGTCATTGCCATCCCCGCAAGACCGAACCCACCAATGGTAAATCGCGTGCAGCCCCCGCCACCTGCACCACCAACCGCCTGTCGTCCGGCACACTTAGCTGCAATGAACCGTGCAGAATCACTAGAGCGTTTAGGCGCAATCGCCGCTAAACGCAATGACCGCGCAATGTCATTGCGCTTTTTTGGTGAGGCTAAGCAAATTCGCGTTTCCGCGCCATCCTGTTGAAACTTTATGACGAGCGTGGTGTGCTGCCACGCTCGTTCGCACCAAAAATCACACCCAACGTGATCAACACCATGCTGACATACCACAGCCAAAAGCCCGCGCCCAAACGGAGGATGTGCATATCTGCCGCCTGCCCTGGAATATCGTCAAACCAAAATGCCTGTCCCGCAATCAACACAGCCAATACCGCCAGAGCCATCGCACGGTTCGGATGTTGATGCATCAACAACACACTCAGCAACTGCAATAGATTGGCATACCATGCAAATTGGAATAACACGAATCCCATCCACCCCGTAGCAAATACCCAATACCCCATCACAACGCCATGCGTGGTGTGAAATACCACTTGACTTAGTGCCAGCACCCATGACAAACCGCCGAAGAACAGGCAAGCATCCGACCCCGCAATCCGAATCGGGCGCAACAACCGCCAAATCGCCTCAATATGCAATGTATCTAATAATCTATTCATGTAGGCAAGTATAGAAACAAGCGGAATACCTTGCATGATCAATATCCAACACCATCAAAAGCACCAAATTAGTGCTTAATAAGCACCAAAATAATACATAAAAATTACGATGAACTATTAAAGTGCAATAAAACCCCTATTTACCGTAATTTCCTACCATATAGCGTTATCATCCCTAAAAACGTGCATAAAAGACTGGTTATTAAGCAATTCCTGATTAAGATGGTGCGTCTTTTTATTTTTTGTTGGCTGTGTCTCAGGAGGAAATTCCCCGATGGAACAACTAGTACCCGCACTTGACACCCTGTTTGTTTTAATAGGTGCTGTCATGGTATTGGCAATGCACGCTGGCTTCGCTTTTTTGGAAGTTGGCACAGTACGCCATAAAAACCAAGTTAATGCACTAGTCAAAATCATCACTGACTTTGCTGTTTCCACGATCGCTTATTTCTTTATCGGCTACTTTGTCGCCTATCAAACGGGCTTTTTTAGCGGTGCGGGCGCATTAGCAGCTAATAATGGTTATGACTTAGTTAAGTTTTTCTTCTTGCTTACCTTTGCGGCGGCAATTCCTGCAATTATTTCCGGTGGAATTGCAGAACGCGCAAAATTCTACCCTCAACTTATCGCTACGTTTGTGATTGTCGCGCTGATTTACCCTTTCTTTGAAGGCATGATCTGGAACAATCTCTACGGCGTGCAAGACCTGCTAAAAAGCATTTTCGGGTTCGCTTTCCATGACTTCGCAGGGTCTGTTGTGGTTCATGCAATGGGTGGCTGGATTGCCTTGGGGGCAGTGATTTTATTAGGGCATCGTCACGGACGTTACAACAAATACGGCCAGCCAATGTCTGCGCATCCACCTTCCAGCATTCCATTTTTAGCATTGGGTTCGTGGATTCTGGCGGTGGGCTGGTTCGGCTTTAACGTGATGTCGGCACAAAAAATCGGTGGTATCAGTGGGCTGGTTGCCATTAACTCGCTGATGGCAATGGTTGGCGGTATTTTGGCTTCGTTGTTCGCGGGCAAAAATGACCCAGGCTTCGTCCACAACGGCCCGTTGGCAGGTTTGGTTGCGGTCTGTGCTGGTTCGGATTTAATGCATCCGCTCGGCGCATTAGTGGTCGGCGCGGTAGCTGGCTGGTTATTCGTCTGGGCTTTCACCGTTACACAAAACAAACTGAAAGTGGATGACGTGCTTGGTGTTTGGCCATTGCACGGTTTATGTGGCGCGTGGGGCGGTATTGCTGCGGGTATTTTTGGTTTGGAAGCCTTCGGTGGTGTGGGTGGCGTTAGCTTCGGTGCACAATTAGTCGGCACATTAATCGGTGTAACGATTGCAACAGCAGGGGGCTTTGCAGTTTACGGTGTTTTGAAAAAGACCCTAGGCTTGCGCCTGTCCCAAGAGGAAGAATACAACGGCGCGGATTTGAGCATCCACCAAATCAAAGCAAACCCAGAGACTTAAACGGTTATTGCTTTTCTATGCGCTAATCTGGCATACAATACAACCTCATGCACACAGTGGGGTTGTATTTTGGAAGTTTTATTCGTCTGGATTGGCATTACTTCTATCATTATGTTCATCGCATCGCTGCTGATGTTACCGTGGTTCGTGGGGCGTATCCCTGTTGATTACTTCACGCGCGTGCGTGACCCACACGCTTGGCATGTCTTATTACAACCCAAAACACTGTTGCGCAATCTACTTGGCATTCCCATTTTATTAGCGGGCATCGCCATGCTGGTTTTGCCAGGACAAGGTATTTTGACGATTCTTATTGGCCTAGGGGTAATGAATTTCCCCGGAAAATTCGCTCTCGAACGCTGGTTTGTCCAACGCAAGGGCGTATTAAGTGCGATCAACTGGATACGGCAGAAAGGAAAGCATCCACCGCTCCAGATTTAAGGCGGGAAACTTACGCTTTCAACCACGGCACATACATGACTGCTTCGCCAGTCACGAGCAGCTTACCGTCTTTGTCAACGCAAGTGGTTTTAAGGCTAACAATTGGTTTACCTTCACGAATCGCGGTAATTTCCACGCTGGCAATCACTTCCGTGTTTAAGTACACCGGAGCTTTGAATTGCAGATTTTGGCTCATGTAGATTGAACCATGACCGGGCAATTGTTCACCCAATAGCGCGGAAAATAGGCTACCCACCAACATACCGTGCACAATGCGCTGCCCAAATTGAGTAGAAGCAGCAAATTCTGCATCCAAATGCACAGGGTTATGGTCGGTGGACAAATCCGCGTACAAACGCACATCCTCATCCGTAAATACGCGGGTCAGGGTTGCAGTATCGCCGATTTGTAATGTTTTTGTCATTTTATTCCTCCTAGTGATTGAGTTAAGTATCTTTCTTCAGCAAATAATCGCCGTAAACCTCACGGAGTTTGTTTTTCAATAATTTACCCGTGGCATTCATGGGGAGTTCCTCAACGAAAATGACATCATCGGGAATTTGCCACTTGGCAATTTTATCCGCAAAGAACGCGAGTAAGGCTTCTGCTGTTAGTGTACTGCCGTCACGTTTCACCACGATTAACAGGGGACGTTCATCCCACTTTGCATGTTTCGCTGCAATAGCCGCCGCACTTAAAACCTCGGGGTGCGCAACTGCGATATTTTCCAACTCTACCGTACTTATCCACTCGCCACCAGACTTGATAATGTCTTTGGAACGGTCACGGATAGTCATGTAACCATCTGCATCAATCACTGCCACATCCCCCGTGGCAAACCAGCCATCATTCAACGCGGACGCATCAGCATTAAAATAGGTATCCATCACCCAATGCCCTCGGCATTGTAAGTTACCTTGTGAAACACCATCGTTTACCACCACATCGCCCCGATCATCAACAATCCGTAGCTCAATCCCAAACGGCGGTCGTCCTTGACTCACGCGAAGCGCAAGCTGCTCATTTTCGGGTAGTGCTTCGTGTTTTTTCAACAGATTATTAATCGCACCGACAGGGCTTAATTCAGTCATGCCCCATGCATGAATGGTTTCAACCCCATAACGTTCGCGGAAGGTTGTCATCATCGACGGCGGACATGCACTCCCCCCGACAATGGTACGACGCAATTGACCCAGTGTTTTTGTTCCGGTTTTCTCTGCCGCTGTCAACAAACCCTGCCAAATGGTCGGCACACCCAACGCCAGCGTCACACCTTCATTTTGCACAAGATTAAGCAAACTATTGCCATCTAACTTCGCCCCAGGCATAACCAATTTTGCCCCCACTGCCGCAGCGTAAGGCACACCCCACGCATTCACATGGAACATGGGTACAACAGGCATAATAGCTTCTTTCGCGGATAAGCTCATGCTGTCTGGCAAACTAATCGCAAAGGAATGTAATAAGGTAGAACGGTGTGAATACAGTGCTCCTTTAGGATCGCCCGTTGTACCAGAGGTGTAGCACAAACTAGAGGGGCTAGATTCGTCTAATTCCGGCCAAGTGTGTTCGGCGTAACCGCTATTAACAAACTCATCGTAATCTAAAATGCCAGGTAATAATTTTTCTGCTTCGGCATCTTTACCATCAAGTAGCACATAGGTTTTGATACTAGGCAACCGATCCACCAACATACTAATAATTGGCAAGAACGTTTTATCCAAAAAGAGTATTTTATCCTGCGCATGATTAATAATATAAACTAATTGTGCAGGGAATAAACGAGGGTTAATGGTATGACAAATCAAACCTTGCCCTGAAGTACCAAAATAGATCTCTAGGTGGCGGTGATTATTCCAAGCCAAAGTTGCGCAGCAATCCCCTTTTGCTAAACCCAAAGTTTGCAATTTGCTTGCTAACTGCCGAGAACGTTTGGCAATGGTTTTCCAGTTAGTTCGTGTTAGATCACCACTGGTATCAACCGATACAATTTCAGTTTCACCGTGGTATTTTTCTGCATGATTTATTAATGAACTAATCAACAATGGCATCGTCATCATTTGACCAGACATAGACCTACTCCTCCAACATCATAAAACAAAACCCACTATCGACTCCTGCAAGCGTTTTATCAAGAAAAGATGAGCACCATTGAAGTGGCCATCCAACGTTGGCTAGGAGATCGATAAAAAAGGTTTAAACCCCGAACGTAACAACAAATATTTTCAGGATTCTTTCTGAAATGTAACGAATTGTTTCAGTTATTGGAAACACTTTATTTAAACAAAAATAACTCACCGAATTACAGAAACATATTGTAATTGCGCTTTTTTGATATTAGCTGCGCTATTATTATCACAGCATTCAAACTTTTACAATATCATTAGCTTAGCTAAAGCTTTTCATACTTTACATATTAAATCATTGGAGGAGTGATTATTATGAATGCAAAAACTTTATTAAGTTCAGCCGTACTTTTAGCATTATCCATTAACAGTTATGCAGCAGAAGCCACTGATGAACCCGAACAAGCAGCACCTAAAGTCTATGGTCAATTAAATGTTCATCATGAAAAGTTGAACAATGGTAAAGACTCTGGAACACGAGTTGGGCGTGCATCCATTGGTGTTAAAGGTCCATTAGAATATGGCAATCTAAAAATCAATTACAATGTTGAAGCAGAATTTGCTGATGTTGCTAATACGAATGCAACAGGTGACAACAAAGAAGTTCGTGTTCGTACTGCCATGATTACCGTACCAACAAAATCTAAAGGTACATTTTTAGCAGGTACAGGTTACAGTGGTCAACGCGCTGATTTATACGGCCACCTAGACATTTTTGATAATGTCGAAGTTTATAACCCAACCGCTGGCACTTACAGCATGAGCAGTAATTTAACTGCACAATCACCCTACTCCCCTGGTGTTCTGGCCTATAAAACCCCTGTTTTTAAAGATATTTATGGTGTTGGCGCTTTAGTTTCTGCCAAAGATGACAATGGCAAATCCACCGATGCTACGCTTGCCCGTGTGATTTACAAAAAAGATAAAGTCTTATTAGGGGCAGGCATTACCAATACCAACAAAAGTACACTATCAACAAGTGCCACTAAAGATTATGTGCGCACTGCATTAGCTGCCAGTTACACAGCAGACAAATGGCAATTAGGTACAACTTACGAAAATAACAAAGACCATCCTTCGGGTGACTTTACGGTTTTAGGTGTTGCAGGTGCTTATAAAATAACGCCAAAAGCAGGAGTTAAATTAGGTTACTTTAAAAAAGACCATGACAATAATGCCAATGACAACAAAGCAATTATTAGCAATGTATCCTATGCGTTAGGCAATAGCCCTAAACAAGGCAAAAGTGCCAAGCTCTATATTGAAAATGAAAAACATGACATTAAAACCAACAACAAAACCACCATTGGTGTGGCATTGAAATTTTAGTCTGATTGGATAATAACGCGAGTCGACTCCGCGCTTATATCCGAAACATTAGCTCTACCTTTGGTAGAGCTTCTTTTTTCAGTGATTGCGTTTTTTGAGTGTATCGGATGGGTATTCACCAAAAAACTCATGGTATTTTTTTGCGAATTGGCTAGGATGTAAAAAACCCCATTGTGCAGCAATATCGCCAATCGTAAAAACCGTATCAACCCTATTTAGCAAATACTCACGAACACGCATTAACTTATGACGGCGCACATACCCCATAGGGCTAATACCATAGATTTGCTGAAAGCCTGTTTGCAAGGTTCTTAAACCAACTTCAGCAACTGCCGCCAACTCATTAACCGTAAATTGCTTTTGTTCATGCTCATCGATATAAGCCAATACTTTCTTTATGTAGCGAGGATTCAGCGAAGATAATTTACCCTTCACATCTTGAATATAATTCCAAACCAATGTATCCATCAATAACAAGACCAGTTGCCCTTCCAAATGGTGGCTGGACACACCGCGTTTTATTAGAGAGCTATGACTGTTTATTTCCTGACTCAAATAACGAATAAAAACGAATAATTTTTCCGCATCGGTATTATTGCCATTGTAAACAGGATGAAAAATAATATTCTTAAACGGCACAACCCCAAAATAGTCAATCAGGTATTTACGCAAAGTAGTAATGGGCAAAGACACAATAATTACCGTGGTAGCTTCCGACCATTCCACCTCAAAACGGTCATTAGGACGCACAATTAATACATAACCTGCGGATAAAGCGGTGTATTGTTGCTCGATTGTTACCGTTATGTGTCCAGATAAAACAAACAACATATCCAAGGTTTGCGTTTGATTGACAACACTGAGTACGGCTGGGGTTAAACACTGCACCGCCGTTAAATTCACGGCATTAAGTTTTAAAGACTCAAAGGTAAATTGTGCGTATTTTGGTAAAATATAACAGCAAACCATGTGTTAAACCAATGGCTGGAGTCAAACTGACCCCAGCACATTTTCTGGATCAATAGAAGGTTGTACCCTTTGCTAACCGTGCGGCAATACCTTGAGGCAAGGTATACAAACCGCCGTGTTGTGCATGAGTCGCCACTTTTTCCGCAAATACCGCCAAACCGAGGGTATCAATATAGCGCAATGCGCCGCCACGGAAACGCGGGAAACCTAAACCAAAAATCAAGCCCATATCGACTTCAGCAGCAGTATCGACAATACCATCGTCCAAACAACGCACCGCTTCGGTACATAATGGGATCATCATGCGGTCAATGATGTCTTGATCGCTAATGCCGCTGTCCGGTTTGACCGCATTCAGGCTTTGCGCTAAGGCGGTGGGGCGTTTGAAACGTTTACCATTTTCGTCCACACCGTATTCGTAGAAGCCTTTACCGTTTTTCTGCCCTAAACTACCCGCCGTCAATAAGGCTTCGATCACGTTTTCGCCATCGTGCCCCATGCGTTCTGGGAAACCCGCCTGCATGACTTCATCAGCATGAACCATCGTATCCAAACCCACCACGTCAGCAAGGTACGCAGGTCCCATCGGCCAACCGAAGGCTTCCATGACTTGATCAATACGTTGGAAGTCCACGCCGTCTTTCAACAGGCGGTTAAAGCCATTGAAATACGGGAATAACACGCGGTTTACCAAGAATCCGGGGCAATCGTTCACCACAATCGGGCTTTTACCCATTGCATCGGCATACGCCACAGCACGCGCAATCGTCGCGTCATTGCTCAGTTCGCCGCGAATGATTTCCACCAGTGGCATTTGCGGAACAGGGTTGAAAAAGTGCATCCCACAGAATTGTTCTGGACGCACCAAACCTTCTGCCAACGTGGTGATGGAAATGGTCGATGTGTTGGAAGTCAGCACCGCATCCGCCGACACCAAACCTTCCAACTCGCGCAAGACGCGCTGTTTAATGCCTTGATTTTCGACAACCGCTTCGACCACCAAATCCACCGTATCAAAGCCTTGGTAGTCCAATGCAGGAGTCACCGCCGCAGCGACTTGTTCCGCCCGCTCTTGCGTCATCGCGCCTTTTTGCACTTGGCGTTCCAGCAATTTACGAATGGTTTTTGTACCAATGTCCAACGCTGGTTGGTTAATATCTTTCATGATAATGGGCGTGTTATTGAGCGCGGATTGGTAAGCAATCCCGCCGCCCATAATTCCCGCCCCCAATACCGCACCGCGTTTCACGGGGGTGGCTTGTTTGACCCACGCCTTGGTTTTTTTCTTCAACACTTGATCATTGAAGAATAAGCCTAACAAGCTACTTGCCGCATCCGTGCGGGCTAACGCGGTAAAGCATTCGGCTTCCAATTGCAACGCATCGGCAAACGGTAAGGTGGCATGTTGGCAAATCAATGCCAGAATGCGTTGCGGTGCGGGGTAGTTTTTATCCAGCATCGCCGCTTGTGCTGCTTGTAACGCGGCCAAACCTTCGGCATTTGCCAACGATGCCTGTTTACGTTGGCGTTGTGCGGTGTAATCCTGCGTCCCTGCAATGGCTTCTTGCAGTAATGCCAAAGCAGCGTCACGCAATTGCGCGTCATCCGCCACACGATCTGCCGCACCTTGTTGCACAGCTTTCGCCGCTGCCGTCGGCTTACCCGTTAATGCCCATGCCAAAGCGTTTTCCACGCCGATTAAACGGCTCAAACGCACCGTACCACCCCAACCAGGGCATAAGCCCAAGGTCACTTCGGGTAAACCGATTTTGCCTTTGCTGTTTAATACGCGGAAATCGCACGCCAATGCCAGTTCCAAACCGCCACCCAATGCCAAACCATTCACCGCCGCCACAGTGGGGAACGGCAGACTTTCCAATTGGGCAAACACGGCTTGCGTATCCAACAACCATTGGGTTAATTCCGCATCAGAATGCGCGAAAAAGCCCTGAAATTCGGTGACATCCGCGCCCACCACGAATGCCGATTTCGCACTACTGACCAATAAACCTGTAATGCCTGTGGTGCTGCTTAAGACCTGCACGGCTTCACGCAGTTCGGCAACCATTTGCGTGTTCAAGGCATTAACGGAACTGCCTTGCGCATCCAATACCAATTCGACTTGCCCATTGCTTAACGCTTGTAAGGACAAGGTTTTTCCAGTGTATAACATGATGAAATCCTTAACGATAATAGGCATTAAACACGTTCAAACAAAGCGGCAATGCCTTGTCCACCGCCAATGCACAGGCTCACCATTGCGTAACGCCCGTTGACTCGCGCCAATTCGTGCAGGGCTTTCACCGTGACTAACGCGCCCGTTGCGCCAATCGGATGCCCCAAAGAAATGCCACTGCCATTCGGGTTTAGGCGTTCGGTGGGCAGTTCGAGTTGTTGTGCAACCGCTAAGGCTTGCGCGGCGAAAGCTTCATTGACTTCGTACACATCAATGTCATTCACGCCCAAACCTTGACGCGCCAGAATTTGTTGAATCGCGGGAACAGGACCAATTCCCATGATCGACGGGTCAACCCCAACCACGCTGTAATCCACCAACCGCGCCATGATTTTGCAGCCTTGCGCTTCGGCGGCTTCGCGTTTCATCATAACAATGGCTGCCGCCGCGTCATTCAAACCGGAGGCATTACCCGCCGTAACCGTGCCGCCTTTTTTGAACACAGGTTTGAGTGCTTGCAATTCTTCGAGGGTGCAATTGAGGCGAATGTGTTCGTCGGTGTCGAATAACTGCACGCCTTTACGCCCTTTGATTTCCACGGGCACGATTTGGTCTTTAAACAAACCTGCTTCAATCGCCCGTTGCGCACGGTTATGGCTTTCAACCGCTAAAGCGTCTTGTTGCTCGCGGCTAATGCCGTATTTTTCCGCGACATTTTCCGCTGTTACTCCCATGTGGTAATGGTTGAATGGGCAATTCAACGCACCAACCATTGGGTCAATCATCGACGCATCGCCCATGCGTTGCCCGAAACGAGCGGTAGGAATGTGGTAAGGCACGCGACTCATGGATTCTGAACCACCTGCTACCACCGCATCACACAAGCCTAATTCAATTTGCTGCGCTGCCGTCACAACAGCTTGCAAGCCGCTACCGCACAGACGGTTTAAGGTTAAAGCGGGAACAGTTTCCGCCAAACCGCCTTGCATCGCTGCCACCCGCGCCAAATACATATCCGCAGGCTCGGTGTGGATCACATTACCAAACACGCTATGCCCAAACACGCTAGGGTCAACACCTGCACGCTGAATCGCCTCGGCTACTACCGCCGCCGCCAAATCCACCGGACGGTGCGCTTTTAAGCTACCGCCGTAAGTACCAATCGCAGTACGCACACCGCTTACAACAACCACTTCATGCTTATTCATCGCTAACTCCTAAGTTAAAAGAACGAGAGAGACTCTCCCAGCAATTGCAGGCTTTTTTTGTTATTGAATTTCAAAGGAAAAATGAACGTCGCGGGGTTAATACACGACGTTCATGGATTTAAACACCGCTTACATATTCGGGTAGTTAGGGCCACCACCACCTTCCGGTGTTACCCAAGTAATGTTTTGTGCGGGGTCTTTAATATCGCAGGTTTTGCAATGCACGCAGTTTTGCGCATTGATTTGGAAACGCATGTTCGCGCCTTCCCCCACGACTTCATAAACACCCGCTGGACAATAGCGTTGCGCTGGCTCGGCATATTCGCGCCAATTGTTACCTAATGGAATCGACGCATCTTTCAAGCGCAAATGACAGGGCTGATCTTCTTCGTGATTCGTGTTGGATAAAAACACCGAAGTCAGTTTATCGAAGCTCAGTTTGCCATCCGGTTTCGGGTACGCAATCGGGCTAAACTCGCTTGCCGGACGCAGTTGCGCGTAATCTTCGTGATTATCGCGTAAGGTGAGCGGCAACTTGCCCTTGAAAATATTTTGATCAAGGAAGTTAAACGCACCACCAAGGTACGCACCGAATTTATGCAATGCCGGACCAAAATTACGGCTGCTTTGTAATTCGTCGTAAACCCACGAATCTTGGAAGCGTTGCGCGTAACTGCTTAAGTCCTTACCGCCTTCATCACCCGCAAACAAGGCGGCGGCGATTTCTTCCGCTGCTAACATGCCGCTTTTCATCGCGGTATGTACGCCTTTGATTTTGGAGAAGTTCAGCGTGCCAGCATTACACCCGACCAGTAAACCACCCGCGAAGTGCATTTTCGGTAAAGCATTAAAGCCGCCTTTGGTAATCGCTCGCGCCCCGTAAGCCACGCGCTTACCGCCTTCCAAGTATTGCGCAATCAACGGGTGATGCTTCATGCGCTGGAACTCGTCATACGGGCTAACGTAAGGGTTGCTGTAGTTCAAATCGACGATCAAACCGACCACGACCTGATTACCTTCGGTGTGGTACAGGAAGAAACCGCCGCTCGTACCACCGCCCAATGGCCAACCTGAACCGTGTACCACCAAACCCGCTTGGTGTTTAGCGGGGTCGATGTCCCACAGTTCTTTAATGCCAATGCCGTAATGTTGCGCATCGCTGTCCGCATCCAGCTTGAATTGGCTGTAAAGCTGCTTGCCCAAATGCCCACGGCAACCTTCGGCAAAAATCGTGTACTTGGCGCGTAATTCCATCCCTGGCGTAAAGCTGTCTTTGGCTTCGCCATCCGCACCGACACCCATGTCACCTGTCAATACACCCGCGACACTGCCATCGTCATTCAATAGCAAGGAATGCGCAGTAAAACCAGGGAACAGATTCACACCCATGCCTTCGGCTTGTTCACCCAACCAGCGGCACACATTGCCAAGGCTAACAATGTAGTTACCGTCATTGTGCATGGTGGCGGGAATCAGCAAATGCGGGATTTGCAGCGCATTTTGCTCATCACGCAGCAAATACAATTCGTCTTTCACCACGGGTACGTTTAATGGCGCACCCATCGCTTGCCAGTCGGGGAATAATTCATCCATTGCACGGCTTTCAATCACCGCGCCGGATAAAATGTGCGCCCCCACTTCCGAACCTTTTTCCACCAAACACACATTGAGTTCTTGTTCGGCGGCTTGGGCTAATTGCATGAGACGGCACGCCGCCGCCAGCCCCGAAGGGCCAGCACCGACGATCAACACGTCAAATTCCATCGAATCGCGTTCGATATTATCCATAGGGTAAACCCTCGATTAGAACTGATCTTCTGGCATTGCCATGACGCTCTCGCTTCCGGCTTTAATTGCCGCCAAATGCGCTTGGGTGCGTGGCAACAATTGTTCGTGGAAGAATCGCGCACTAATCAGTTTTGCTTGCAGGAAGTCCGCATCGCCTTCGTCGGTATCCAACATGGCTTTGGCTTGTAATGCGCCTTTGGCTAACAACCAACCGCCCGTCAAATAACCGAACAGCATCAGGAAATGCACGCACGCTGCCGCACTTAATGCCGCATCGCTTTTGGCATTATCCAACACCCATTGACGCGCTGCCTTACCCGCGCTCAAAGCTTGAGCAAATTGTTCCGCTGCAACCGTGCCTGCGTAAACGGTGCTGTATTCTTCCAGCGTTTCGCTCATTTCCGCCAATAACAAAGCTAAACCTTCGCCATTGTCGACTAGCATTTTGCGCCCGATAAAGTCGAGAGCTTGAATGCCGGTTGTGCCTTCGTAAATGGTTAAGATACGCGCATCGCGGTAATGCTGTGCCGCACCCGTTTCTTCGATGTACCCCATACCGCCGTGGATTTGCACACCCAACGAAGTCAATTCTTGTGACATTTCAGTCAACCAGCCTTTGACGATAGGCGTGAGCAATTCAACCCGCGCTGCACTCAAGGCTTGTTGTGCGGCATCTTTGGCGTAACGAGCGCGGTCAATTTCTGCCGCTGCGGTGAAAGACAGCGCACGCATGGCTTCAATGCTGGATTTCATGGTCATTAACATGCGGCGCACATCCGCGTGTTGAATGATCGGAATGCGCGAACCGTCGCGGCGAGTGCCTTGCAAACGGTCTTTGGCGTATTGCCGCGCCAATTGGTACGCACGTTCGGAAATCGACAACCCTTGCAAACCCACGCCCTGACGCGCATGGTTCATCATGGTGAACATGTACGACAAACCTTTGTTCGCCTCGCCCACCAAATACCCCACGGCATTGTCAAACTCCATGACACAAGTGGGGCTGCCGTGAATACCGAGTTTGTGTTCCAACGACAAGCAATGCGCCCCATTGCGTTGCGCACTGGGTTCGCCGCTGTCATCCAACAAGAATTTCGGCACGATAAACAAAGAAATACCTTTCACCCCAGCAGGTGCGTCGGGTAAACGCGCCAGTACCAAGTGAACGATATTAGGGGTCATTTGGTGGTCGCCCCAAGTAATGAAGATTTTTTGCCCCGTAATCAGGTAATGATCACCTTCCGGCACGGCTTTGGTTTTGACAGCGGCTAAATCCGAACCTGCATCCGGCTCAGTCAGGTTCATCGTACCTGTCCATTCACCACTTGCCATTTTCGGTAAGTACGCGGCTTGCAGGGCTTCGCTGGCGTGATGCCCAATACTTTCCATCGCACCTTGGCTTAACATCGGGCACAAAGCGTAAGCCATGTTGGCAGACTGCCAAATTTCATTCACGGCTGTACCCAAGACATTCGGCAGATTTTGCCCACCAAACTCCTCCGCCACGTTCAGCGATAACCAACCTGCCTCAGCAAATTGCAGGTAAGCCTCTTTGAAACCAACGGTTTCTTGCACGCCGTTTTCACCGAGTTTCGGCGGATTAGCATCACCAACGCGGTTTAATGGTGCAAGCACTTCCGTGCCCATTTTGCCCGCCTCGTCCAAAATGGCGACGGCTAAATCGGCATTGACTTCTTCCAAACCAGCGTCAGCGCACAGTGCGTCAAGGTTGACAATGTGGCGTAACACAAATTCTGCGTCTTGATAAGGGTGTACATAACTCATGCGTGTAACTCCTGCTTACAGTTTGGCAGTCAATTCAGGAACGATGGTGAACAAATCACCGACTAAGCCATAATCCGCGACTTGGAAAATCGGGGCTTCGGGGTCTTTGTTAATCGCCACAATGACTTTGGAATCTTTCATCCCCGCTAAGTGCTGAATTGCACCGGAGATACCCACCGCAATGTACAGATTCGGTGCAACGACTTTGCCCGTTTGCCCAACCTGCATGTCATTGGGGACGTAACCCGCATCCACTGCCGCGCGTGACGCGCCGACTGCTGCACCGAGTTTGTCCGCCAATTGGTAGATGAGTTGGAAGTTATCGCCCGAACCAACCCCGCGACCACCGGATACCACAACCTTCGCGGCTGTCAGTTCTGGGCGATCTGATTTAACGATTTCTTCGCCGACGAATGCCGTATTCGCAGCAGCAAAGACTTCGCCGATGTTCTCAATAGCTGCACTGCCGCCCGTGGCTGCTGCCGCATCGAATGCCGTACCGCGCACGGTCAGCAGTTTGATCTTGTCCGCCGATTGCACGGTGGCAATCGCATTACCCGCGTAAATCGGGCGTTTGAAGGTGTCTGCACTGACCACCGCCATCACATCACCAACCATGTTCACGTCGAGCAAAGCCGCCGTGCGTGGCATAAAGTCTTTACCCGTGGTGGTCGCTGGAGCGAGCACATGGCTGTAGTTAGGCGCAAGTTTTGCCACCAATTGGCTTAAGTTTTCTGCCAAATGATGGGTGTAAGCCGTGTTATCCGCCACCAATACGCTACGCACGCCAGCCATTGCCGCCGCCGCTTGTGCAACACCTTGGCAGTTGCTTCCCGCCACTAACACATCCACCGCACCGCCGATTTGTTGCGCAGCGGTCAAAGCATTGAGCGTGGCAGGCTTCAGATTGGCATTATCGTGTTCAGCAATTACTAAAATAGTCATGTGAAATCCTCCCGCTTACAGCACTTTCGCTTGATTTTTCAGGCAATCCAACAGCGCGTCCACGCTATCCACCTTGATGCCCGCGCTGCGTTCAGCAGGGGTTTCAACTTTCAACAGCGTAATGGTGTTGGCAATGCTCACACCTAATGCGTCTGGTGTGGTGGTTGCCAGTGGCTTTTTCTTGGCTTTCATAATGTCAGGCAGTTTGACGTAACGTGGTTCGTTCAAACGTAAGTCGGTGGTGACAATCGCAGGCAAGTTCAGGCTTAAGGTTTGTAAGCCGCCGTCGATTTCGCGGGTGACTTGCGCTTTGCCGTCTGCAACCACGACTTTGGAGGCAAACGTGGCTTGCGGATAACCCGATAGCGCAGACAGCATTTGTCCGGTTTGGTTATTGTCAGAATCAATCGCTTGTTTACCCATCAATACCAAGCCTGGTTGTTCGTCTTGGATCACTTTGTTGAGTAATTTTGCCACGCTTAAGGCATTCAAATCGGCATCGCCCGTGTCGACCCACACACCACGATCCGCACCCATTGCCATTGCCGCACGGATTTGATCTTGTGCAGCTTTCGCGCCAATCGTGACAACCACGACTTCCATCGCTGCACCTGCTTCTTTCAGGCGCACCGCTTCTTCCACGGCAATTTCACAAAACGGGTTAATCGACATTTTAACGTTGGTCAGATCCACATTGCTGTTGTCCGGTTTGACCCGCACTTTTACGCTGTAATCAATGACACGTTTGACCGCTACGACTATTTTCATACGAACAATCCTTCTTGTTAATTCCTCTGGTCGCTGCGCTGAAAGCAAAAAATGGGACGGTCACAACACCGCCCCAAGGAGGATGGGCATAAAGATGAGGAGTCATGCCCAGAGTTACCCAGTCACAGGTTCTTCATTGCAGCAGTAGCTTATCGGTTATTGCGCATCTTTCGCCCATTGACGCAAGATGAACTTTTGCACTTTTCCGGTGGAAGTACGCGGTAAGTCCACGAACACCACTTTCTTCGGTACTTTAAAATGCGCCATGTTAGCACGGCAGTAATCGACTACTTCCGCTTCCGTCATGGTGACACCATCGGCAAGTTTAATGAAAGCGCATGGCACTTCGCCCCACTTTTCGTCAGGTTTTGCCACGACTGCCACGTCTTGAATTTTCGGGTGACGATAGAGCGCGTCTTCCACTTCGATACTGGAGATGTTTTCCCCACCGGAAATGATAATGTCTTTGGAACGGTCTTTGATTTCAATGTAGCCATCTTCGTGCCACACCGCCAAGTCGCCGGAATGAAACCAACCGCCTGCAAAACTGGCTTCGGTGGTTTTAGGATTTTTCAGGTAGCCTTTCATGACGATATTGCCGCGCATGAAAATCTCACCAATCGTTGCACCATCACGTTCGACGGGTTCTAAGGTTGCGGGGTCTGCCACCATTAAGCCTTCCTGCATGGCAACACGCACCCCTTGACGCGCTTTTAAACGCGCACGTTCTTCAATCGGTTTATCGTTCCATTCATCATGCCATTGGCTCACTACGCAAGGTCCATAAGTTTCGGTCAAACCATACACTTGCGTGACATCGAAGTTCATTTCTTCCATGCTTTGAATCACAGAAGCTGGGGGCGGCGCACCCGCTGTCATGACTTTGACCGGATGTTTGATATTGTCTTTCACCGCTTGTGGCGCATTAGCAATCATGCTTAAGACAATCGGCGCACCGCACAAGTGATCAACTTTTTCTTCGATAATCAATTCCACGATTTTTTGCGCACGAACATGGCGCAAACACACGCTAACACCCGCCACCACAGCCATTGTCCACGGGAAACACCAGCCATTGCAGTGGAACATCGGCAATGTCCACAGGTACACCGATTTATTGGGCATACTCCATGACAGTGCGTTGCTCACAGCATTTAAATACGCGCCACGGTGGTGATAAACCACACCCTTGGGGTCGCCCGTCGTACCGGACGTGTAATTCAAGCTAATTGCATCCCATTCATTGCTCGGCGGAAGCCATGCAAAATTCGGATCACCTTCGGCAATAAATTGTTCATAAGTCATGCTACCTAGCAGTGTACCGCCTTCGTAGCTGGGGTCATCGATGTCAATTACTAGTGGTTTATTTTCCAACAAATCCAATGCCTTACTGACAATCGGCGACATTTCGCGCTCAGTAATCAGGATTTTTGCCTCAGCGTGCTTGAGGATAAACGCCACTGCTGCGGCATCCAAACGAGTATTAATCGAGTTTAATACCGCACCCGCCATTGGCACACCAAAGTGAGCCTCAAAATGCTCGGGCAAGTTCGGGCACATAATGGATACCGTATCACCAACCCCAATGCCTTGACGCACTAACGCACTGGCCAAACGACGGCAACGCTCATACGTTTCTGCCCAAGTACGACGCACATCACCGTGAATAACGGCTAACTTGTTGGGGTAGACGCTCGCCGCCCGTTCCATGAAGGTTAGCGGGCTAAGTACTTCATAATTCGCGCTTACTTGATCCAAATCCTGATTGTAGATATTCGTCATAACGCTTCCTCCTAGCTTTGAGGGATTCGATTAAAGATTGAAATTCTTTTTCATCATCTTATTAAATTCACCGACTATGCCGCTGCGGAACATTAATACACATACAACGAAAATTACGCCCATGATAATATGAATGTAATTACCTAGTTCTCCGCCGGAAAATAGGTTCTCAATACCAACAATAACACCCGCACCGACTAATGGTCCAAAGATAGTACCCATTCCGCCGACCAATGTCATTAGCACCACCTCACCCGACATGTGCCAATGTGCGTCAGTCAGGGATTCGAGTTGGAATACCAATGACTTGGTTGCACCAGCTAAGCCAGATAAAGTCGCCGATAAAACAAAAGCAATCAGCTTATAACGCTTCACGTCATAACCTAATGAGATAGCACGAGCCTCATTTTCCCGAATGGCTTTTAACACTTGTCCAAACGGTGAATGAATCGTCCGATGAATCAGCCAGAATCCTAACAGAAAAATGGCTAGTACAAAGTACTATATATAGCATTGCTATTACTTAAGTCAACAATTCCGAATAAAAACCCACGCGGAATACCTTGTAAACCGTTTTCCCCCTCCGTAAAAGGAGCTTGCAAGAATAAGAAAAACACCAACTGCGCTAATGCCAGCGTCACCATCGCAAAATAAATACCTTCCCGCTTCACCGACAACTTACCAAAGGCATACCCCAAAACTGCCGCTGCTGCTGTGCCGCACAAAATACCAATTTCCGGTGTAAGACCAGCATTAATCATTAAATAACCTGTCACATAACCACCCGTTGCCAAAAAAGCGGCATGGCCAAATGACAACATTCCCACAAACCCCAACATCAGGTTAAATGCTGCGGCAAATAAACCAAAGCACAACACTTTCATCAGGAACACAGGGTACATGAAAGTCGGTAACACCAATGCAATAGCAATCAGTAATACATTGATTTTCAATTGATTAGTCAATTGCATGATTAAACCTCCTTACCAAATAAGCCTGCGGGTTTGACCAATAATACAATCACCATCACCAAAAAAATGACTGTATTGGATGCTTCAGGATAGAAGTACTTGGTTAAACCTTCGATAACTCCCATGCCCAATCCGGTGAGGATCGCACCACCAATTGACCCCATACCACCGATAACAACAATCGCAAATACCACAATTAAAAGATTAGAACCCATGTCTGGACTAACCGAATAAATCGGGGCAGCCAGTACGCCTGTCAAACCTGCCAACGCCACACCAAAACCAAAAGTCAAGGTAATCATTAATGGCACATTTACGCCAAAACCTTGCAAAATGCGTGAGTTCTCTGTACCTGCGCGTAAATACGAACCTAAACGGGTTTTTTCAATTGTCCACCATGTTGCAAAACACACAACTAATGACACCACAATGATCCATCCACGGTAAATCGGTAGGTAAACAAAACCCAGATTCACCCCGCCACTTAAGATTTCAGGTATTTGATAAGGTAAGCCAGATGAACCAAACAGGTGAGTAAATGTACCCTGAATAATTAAAGCCAAACCGAACGTCAATAATAAACCATACAAATGATCTTCATGCGCAATCGGGCGAATCAGAAACTTCTCAATTAAAACACCGACAACACCTACCACTACTGGCACTATTAACAATGCCAGCCAATAATTTATTCCAAAATGCTGTAAACCAAGCCAAGCTAAAAAAGCCCCGACCATGTATAAAGCACCTTGCGCAAAATTGATAATTCGCAATAAGCCAAAAATAATTGCCAAGCCAAGACTTAATAAAGCGTAAAATGAGCCGTTAATTAAACCCACCAATAATTGGCCAAACAACGCCATCGGGTTAATCCCGAAGAATGTATCCATAACACACCTTTGCTTAAATGACAGGGGTAAGGTAGGGGTAAGCCAACCTCAC